>CAYSQK010000243.1:0-3236 GCA_964433075.1 uncultured Dehalococcoidales bacterium | reverse complement strand
CTCTTCCTCTACACCAATATCGTCTCTCTATATCTATTCCAGCGAACCTAACGAATTTCCATTTTTATTTACAACCCTATATTGCACATTGAAAACAATGGAAATGCAAAAAAGCCGGATGCATCCTTTTCGGTGATCCCGGCTTCATCATCGATACGCTTCAACTACTGCAATCGTGAGAATCAGACAGGCGGGAGCAAGAATACTCCCGCCTGTCCTTTTGAAAATCGTTTTTTTAATTCGGAGACAATTTTATCTGCGCCAGAGCTTTTTCGAAGACTTGTATATTAGCTGCGTTATCATCCGCTGCAAGAGCCTGCTTAGCTGACATCTTGGTAATCATTGCCAGTTTTACCTGGCATGACAGACCACCAATTTCTTTCACCTTATCAAAATATTCAGCTAACCTGGTACCCATTGCTACCTCAACACCGGTTCCCGGATTTCTTTCTTTTCTTTATCTTCTGCCTGTTCTTTCAGCAGGTTGAATGCCGCCAATACACCTTCGAAACTCTCTCCAAGCTTACCGATTTCATCTTTCCCATGAACATCAAGTTCCAGACCATCAATTTCACCAACGGAAAGTTTTTCCGATACATTCGTCAGTTTAGCCAGCGGGTTGGATACCTTGGCTCTGATGACGAAGAAGGCAGCCATCATGAGAACGACAGCAACTGCCCCTCCCATAATCCACATGTTCCTTTGAATATCGGAACTCTTCTCGTTGATATTGTCCTGCATTCCGGTAATATACCCATTGATGGGGGCAATGACCGTATAAGCTTTCTTAGAAACAACCACGACATGCTGGCTGACATCTTTCGAAACTGCATAGCCGAAGTAGACGGATTCACCGTTTTCATCGACTTCAGTTGTACGTGAATTGCCGGTAAATTTACCGCCGATTACTTCTTTGAAATAGGCCATCTCAGCCTGGTTCATTTCAGGGTTATTTACTTTCGATTTTTCAATCATCGATGTGGCAACAATATTACCGTCCGGTTCAACAACCTTGATTTCCCATACCAGAAGACTGTTGGTGTTAATGAACCCGTCGATGAATCTGCTGTAATCGAAAACTGCTTTTACCAGACCCGTGATATCGCCAGTGGCCGGGTCTTTCATGGAGTAAATAATATCCATTTCGTAAATACCACTGCTGGCATCCCGGCTGGTACCACCGGTATAATAGCCGGACGGCGCCAGTTTTACTTTCTGGAACCACTCTTCTGAACTCAGGTCGAATGTATCGGTCGCTCCACTGGCAGCAACAGTGTAGCCACGGCTGTCCGTTACGATGATTTCTGTAAAGAGTGTGGATTCTACCAGAGTTTTAAGGTATGAAGATGCCTGCGGTGACAAATCATCATCAAGATTCTCATCACCCCACATATTTTCAAGAGCCGACTCTTCATACGTACCGGCGGTTACTACCGCATCCATCAATAATGGAGACTGTGCCCAGGTCTTGACCATATCCGCCTGATTCTTCATCTGACTGTCCAGAGAATCCCTGATACCAATGGCCATATCCTTGATATTGTTTGCGGCAGAATCGAGTAATTCTGTGGAACTGCTCTCCGAAATGACTTCTTCAATCTGATTCACTCCGCTTGCCGCGAATGCCGTTAACGAGCCGGTACTGATAAGTACGGCGACGACCAGCATTGCCAGGAAAATAGTCCTGATTTTCATAAACTCCTCCTTATATCATTTTTCGCTGCTTCTTTGACCTGTTTCTATTATTCATCACTCAGGAGGAGTAAATAAGGACATGAATATCCGTATTCGAAGACCTTGCGTACACGTTTCTCTGCTCCAAAAAGGTCACGTAACAGCCTCAGCAGTTCACACGGGTATGACCATGCGGTTCACGGGATAGAAAAATGGCAGCGGAAAACGGAATAAAAGGAGGATATTTCTTTACAAACAAAACGAATTACAGCTACAATAATAGAGTCGCATCCGCAGGGGCAGTTAGCTCAGCTGGTTAGACCATCCCGATTCCATCGGGAAGGCCACCACCTTGAGCTTCGTTTGATAATTGAATATCCCTTTTCTTGGGCAGTTAGCTCAGCTGGTTAGAGCACACGGTTCACATCCGTGAGGTCACTGGTTCGAGTCCAGTACTGCCCACCACTCTTTTCGATGTTTTACGTTTACGTTCTGCATAGCTTATCAACAAAACGGTTTTATATCGGTTCGACCCAGGACATCACTAATCGTTTGTCTGAACATAACAGTGGTGAAGTTAAAGCTACAAGAAGCTACCGACCGTGGGTTATTGTGTATTCTGAATCTTTCAATACCCGGAACGAAGCAATCCGGAGAGAATATCAGATAAAACGCTGGAAAAACCCTTCCTATATGGTTAATCAACTCGGCATCACTCTGTAATCAATTAAAGCTTGTTCGAGTCCAGTACTGCCCACCAGTTACCTGCCGTGTTTTAGGTACTATTTGCATTTGGTTGATAATGATGTCTTTACGAATGAAGCAAAATATGTCCAGGGTTTCTCCCTTTTGTAAAGGGAGAGTAAGAGGGATTTAAAATTCTGATTAGTTACTCCATTTTCGTCCCTGCCAACCAAAAACAAACAGAACCGTGTTTTACGTCTGCGTTCTCTGGAGTGTCCCATCAGGCCGTTTCTACATCGGCTCGACTGAGTATACCGAAAACCGTCTTAAAGAGTATAATAACGATAAAGTGAAGGCCACCGGAAGCTACCGGCCATAGAATAAAGTTAACACCGAATCCTTCGGGATACGGTTCACCATTATTGAAACTGTCTGAAAGGGGCGCAGCTGTTGTACAGGAAAAGGTCCCAGCCCTGAAATATCCGAAAGGAAAACATATGAAACGTCTTTTATCACTACTGCCAGTCGTTTTGCTGATCATTACCTTGACGGCGTGTTCGAATCAAAACGCCGAACCGGCCAGCGAGTCATCTGCTCCACAGCCGGAGGCATCCCCGTCCGATACTCCATCTGAAACGACAGCGCCTGAGCTAACAATGTACACACCGATGGATATTTTCGAAAGCGAGTTCAATCCCTTTACGGATATGGAAGTGCCCGATACCTCCACTGTTTTCTCAGCGTCCTTTTACAAAGGCTCGCCGAAGATGGAGGGCAGGAATCCGTTTGTCCTTTCCATGACCGCCGAAGGTAATATGTATGCGGTCGTGGCGTATCACGCAGACGTGGCGGGGCTTTCAGATCGGAAGAGCACACGT
>CAYSQK010000242.1:0-3237 GCA_964433075.1 uncultured Dehalococcoidales bacterium | reverse complement strand
GCGAGCCATGCGTCCACAGCAGGCGAAGCAATCAAGACAAATTATCTCTTAACTGTAAACTGTGAACTGTTCACTGTTAACTTCTTCAGTAACTGTCAACTGTAAACTGTAAACTGTAAACTTCTTCAGTAACTGTGAACTGACAACTGTCTCTTGACCCTTTTTATCCGCCCCCTTTATACCATCATCCCGAAAACGGCTCATGGGACTGAAAACCCCTTTACATTACAACCTTTATGATACAATAATACGTAAATATAGGAGGTACTGAAATGACTGCTTCTTTGAACTGGCATGAAGTATTGCAGAATAACCTGCCTGACCTGATGAAAAGCGTGAACGAAATCAGGAAATGTACCACGTCTGACGGGGCGCTGACCTCCGAAACGAAAACACTCATGACCCTGCTCGGAGACATGATTCTCGGTCACGCCGAAGGCGTCGCTTCAATCGCCCGTCAGGCACGTATCGATGGTATATCGGATGAAGCCATCAAAGAGACCATTGAAGTTGCCTACCTCATGGGCGGGCTTCCCGCTCTCATCACCGGCGCCAATGCTTTCCGTAATTGATGTATCGCCGGGTTCGGTAACCCCCGCCTTACCCGCCGCCCGCTTTCCTGACCGTCATCGTCAGGCTGTATTCCGATTTCTCAATCGGGGCAATCGATTCCGGATACGGCTTTAAAGCAAACGTGATGATGTAGTCCTGAAACTCATACGCTTCGCTCTTTGTCCCGCCCGGCTGCACCAGGACAATCGAACTTTTGGTGCTGTTGCCGGTAACATCCACCATGCAGCTCGCTATCCCCGGCCACACACACTGAACGTCTTTCGGGCACCGGCTGTCATCCGGAACATCCCTGAAGGTAAACAGCAGTCCTTCTTCATCGATTGACGCCGTCTCCCCGACCGCCAGCGTGAACTCTCTGTTCAGAGTCGCCTGGACATAGTCCCGGGTTTTACCGCATCCGCTGAGAACGGACAAAAGGAGTGAGAAAGCAATCAGAATAGTGAAAATATACCTTCCCATGACAGCTGCTCCAAAAATGAATTTTTCAGACTGAATTATATAATGTTACCGATTTTTTGAAAAGGCCGCCGCAGACTCGCCGGCCGTATACCCGGTCGAAAAAGCTGCCTGCAGGTTATACCCGCCGGTCTCAGCATCGATGTCGATTACCTCACCGCAGAAAAACAGCCCGTCAACGATTCGGGAAGCCATTGTCCGCGGGTCTATTTCGTTGAGTGCCACCCCGCCGGCCGTCACCATCGCCGAGGTCATCGGCAGCGGCCCTTCGATGGTAAATCTGAACCCTTTCACCACCTGCACCAGCCGGGTTCGTTCCTGGCCGGTTATCCGGCACCCCTGTGTTTCCGGAGGGATACCGGCCGCCTCGATGTACGTATCGATGAGCTTCAGAGGCAGCGCCTCTTTCAGTATCGTTCGAAGGCTGCGTTTACTGTACCGGTCGAAGTCTTTCTGGAGGCGTGCCTGAAGAGTTTCCGGGGAAAGCGCCGGTTTCAAATCGATTGTTACACTCACCGGGCCGCTTTTCAGAGCATCGACCACCGCCAGGCTCATCTGCAGCGTGATTGGCCCGCCGATTCCGAAATGGGTTATCAGCATCTCCCCCATTCTGCTTTCAATGACCTTTTTGGGAGGTTTCTTCCCGGCAATGCCTCGCCCGTAATCGTGAGCCGGTGTGGAATGGGTATCGATTTCCTCCGCGGTACCCCGCCAGGCGGTCAGTCGGACGTTGCGCAGGATAGCGTTCTGCATTCGTTCGGTAAGAGCCGTTTCCTTCACGATGAGCGGCACCAGCGCCGGCCGTAACGGAACAATGGTATGCCCGCAGTTCCGGGCAATCCGGTACCCGTCGCCGGTCGAGCCGGTGTCCGGAAAAGAAGCGCCGCCGGCAGCGAGAATCACCGCTTCGCAGGGCACCGTCCCGCCGTCGGTCATGACGCCGGTCACCCGCCCCTGATTCACCAGGATATCCTGAACAGGTGTCTTCGTTCGGACGGTCACCCGGTTCTCCTCCATGTACCGCCGGAACGCCTCCACCACGTCGCGGGAATCATCGGAAACCGGGAAAACCCGCCCGCCGCGCTCCACCTTCGTCTCCACGCCGTATCTCATCAGGAGGTCGCGCACGTCACCCGGGCCGAAACGATTCAGCGCGTTGTACAGAAACCGCCCGTTCGGGCCGTACATGCGGATAAAATCATCCGTTTCCGCCGCGTTGGTCACGTTGCACCGGTACTTCCCGCTGATGCGTATTTTTTTTCCGGGGCTGTCCGTCTTCTCGAGCAGCGTCACCGATGCGCCGCATTCCGCCGCCCGGGCCGCCGCCGTCATTCCGCCCGCTCCGGCACCGATGACGATTATGGTACAAGGATTCATTACCCTCTCACACCCTCGCGTCAACTATCTACTTCTCTCCCGCGTCATTACGAATCTCAGCGTCTACAGCCGAACCGCGGCAATCCTCCCCCTCGCGTCATTGTCGCAGACCCTCGATTTTCCTTATCTATGATTATCAATTACTATCGGGGCAAGCCATGCGTCCACAGCAGGCGAAGCAATCTCTACCAATCGTCTCTTATACTGAAAACTGTGAACTGTTCACTGTTAACTTCTTTTGTTACTGTAAACTGTCGTTACTTCTTCGGTATCCCGAACTTCCGTAAATTCACCGGCCCTTCGAAGTCGAATCCATCCTCGTCGAAGTTCTCCATGCGGACGGCGTCAAGCGTCGGGCCGAGGTACAGCGCGTGGAAAAGCACCGGTTTCCGTATCGCCCTGAAATTCAGAGGACAGTGCCACACCCCTTTGGGAATGAAGACCACCGTCGTCGAACTGATAGTGTGCTTCTCCATCTCCTTGCCCATCCAGAGGTCGATTTCCGCATCGAAGCTCCCGCAAAGGTCCGGTAATTCCCCGCCGAGGAACATCAGGAATTCATCGTACTTGTGCACGTGCGGTATCGTTTCCCAGCAGACCGGAGCGGTGAAGACCTGCCACCCCATGTTCGCCGTTGCCCCCGGCAGCGCCGGCGCCCCGCGGAAATACGTCTGCGGGCTGGCAATCTCCGGGAACGGCGGCAGGCTGTTTAAAGACGTGTAATCGTTCGCCTTCGGCGGCGCCCCGGAATCACTTAGAAAATATTTGCTGTACTTCTTTTCAGTCATAAGAACCTCCTGTAACCGTTTTGTGCCGATTATATGCCATACG
>CAYSQK010000241.1:0-3242 GCA_964433075.1 uncultured Dehalococcoidales bacterium | reverse complement strand
GGCTCGCAAACACCGAAATAATCCCCCAGGTCAGATGATAGTCGCCAATAACCGCCAGCATTCCCGGAACATCGAAAAATTCGACGTATTCCGAAAACAAAGCGAATATGAAGACGCCGTGCCCCATGGTGAACAGACCGTAGTGAATACAGAAAAACGGTACCATGAAGAACTTTGCCGGCCAGAGATGGCGCTGACGGGGAGACGCTATCACCATTTTCACGGCATTCAGTACGCCGAGGGCGATGTTCTCTGTCCAGTACAGCAGCAGCACCGGAAAAACGTCCCAGTCCAGTAACAATACCCCGATTACCGGATACAGGTTCGCCGCTACCAGCACGACGGCGCTCGGTCTCCGGAAATCTGATTTTTCGATTGTAAAAAACGCCGCCAGTCTCTTCATGGTAGTTCGATACCCGAAATAATGCTTCTATACTATCACCGCCGGCAGGTATACGCCAGAAAATGTGTTGCACAATCGGGACAATCCTCGACCGAAAATAATTGTCATTCCCGCTCCCCCATTGTCATTCCCGACCTGATCGGGAATCTTACATCCTCCAAAGCTGCCTTATCGCCGCATTAACAATCCAAACCGCCAATCCTCCTCCTCGCGTCATTTCAAACCTCACCGTCCACAGCAGGCGAAGCAATCAAGACAAATTATCTCTTAACTGACAACTGTCTACTGTCTACTGTCAACTGCAATATCCGGTAACTATTGTCACATTGATACATGACCTGTTTTTTTGTTTTTGTCACGCTCTCCTTTGCAATATAACCAATTTGACATTTATGCCCGCCAGTGATAGCATTAGGCTCGGACATAAACCTGTTTTCCTCAGAGTTGCTGTTCATATTGTATGGTAAAAATAGAAGGCGGTTACGCCTGCCTGATTTTTAGTGATGTTTTATGAAAGTATCCGGAATGAGGAGGATAATATGTAGTACGCGATATCGGTATGCCTTGAGCATACGGGCGAAAAAATAAAGTAACTTATTTTTGTGTGGCTACAAAAAGAAGGGAGAAAGAAAAGAACTGTGAAAAAGCATTTCTTGTACATCCTGTTAAGCTGCCTCATGGTAGTATCGCTCGCCGTTGCATCGTGCGGTGGAGGCGAAACGAACGAAGAAGAAGAAACGGTAACCTACGATGACCCCTTAACCCCGAAATACGGTGGAATCCACAACCGGATTCGAACCGCCGACTGGAGCACCTGGGATTACGCAGCTCAGTCAGACATGTTCATCGCCGCTATGATGGGTGAAGAATTACTCGGCGGCGACTGGGCAAACGGCCCTGCCGGAACCAACCAGAATGACTGGACATGCGGTTTCGGTGGCTTCATCGATACCCTCGTCGGTAAACTGGCGGAAAGCTGGGAAATAACCGACACAGAAACACTCGTTTACCACATTCGCCCCGGCGTCCACTGGTGGGACAAAGCTCCGGCAAACGGCCGGGAAGTCACCGCTGAAGACATCGCCTGGAACATCGAAAGAAACTTCTCATCACCGATGGCCTTCAACTACAACCATTACACCACCTCCAGCAAAGCCCCCCTTTCGGCAAAAGCTATCGATGAATCTACCGTCGAAGTTAAAGTCAAACCCGAATGGCAGGGTATCATGGCCGAAGTCGTCGGCGACCATCTCTGGACAATTTGTCCTGATGTCGTCGAAGCGAACGGCGGCGAACCTATCACCGAGTGGGAACAGTTCATCGGTACCGGTCCTTATATGATTACCGACTACATGACCGGCAGTTACATTACCTACGAAAGAAACCCGAACTACTGGCAGATGGACCCGCTTCATCCTGAAAACAGGCTTCCCTATGCTGACGGCATCAAGGAACTGATTATCGGCGATGCATCGACCCAGCAGGCAGCCTTCACAACCGGCCAGGTCGATGTTATTTCGACGACATGGATGACCGTGTCCGGGTATGAAGAAGTTGACCTTCTTAAATCCCAGCATCCTGAACTCCTCGTTAAAAACTATGCAAGTTCCGCCACCTTTATGGTCTGGCCGAGACTTGATAATGAAGACCTTCCGTTCAGCGATGTCCGGATTCGTCAGGCCATGAATATGGCAATCAATCAGCAGGAACTCGTCGATGACTATTACGGCGGCAATGCTGATTTACTGGCCTGGCCTTACCTCAATGTTCCTCTCTTCGATGCCATTTACACCCCTCTCGAAGAGCAGCCCCAGATTGTCCAGGATATGTTCGGTCATAATGTCGAACAGGCTAAAGAACTCATGGCGGCAGCCGGTTACCCGGATGGATTCAAATTCAAGGTTGACTGTACGGGTACCCAGGTTGATGTCCTTTCAATCATCAAAGAATACCTTAAAGACATCAATGTCGAACTGGAAATCAATACCCTCGAGTTCTCCGTCTACATGAGTGTCTGGATGGGCGGAACCTATGAACAGGCATTCTACGGCAGCGACTACCTCGTCAAACCTCAGGAAATGATGTGTATGATTGAGGGCAGCACCTACAACTACAGCCGCGTCAGCGATGCCCGTATCCAGGCAGCCTACAAAACCATCACCGAGAATCAGGGTAAGAATGACGCCAAGGTTATCGAAACCCTGAAAGAAATCGGTCCCTACCAACTCGAACTGGCTGTCCCTCTCTACCTCCCTTCAGCCCAC
The DNA here is from genome assembly GCA_964433075.1 of uncultured Dehalococcoidales bacterium. GTDB lineage: Bacteria > Chloroflexota > Dehalococcoidia > Dehalococcoidales > UBA2162 > MGML01. Next base: position 575 of record CAYSQK010000241.1, on the reverse strand, counting down.
TCGTTCTCCGTATGGTGGCCCTGGTTCCAGAACTTCTACGGTGCCGTCGGCGGCGGCGGAAACGCCAACAATGACGACTACCTCCCCTACTTCTGGGTTGATGCCAGCATGAAAACTGCGATGGGTTACGTCGATTAATTAAGACGTATTCACCGAACAATACAAGAAGGATGCCGGAATACCGGCATCCTTCTCTTTTTTAATATTGATGGTAGAAATCGAAGTTTATTCGGGTTCGGTCGGTACGACAAGTGCCAGGATGATATACACCCAGAAACCAAGGCTGCCGACGAACAGCGACGCAACTGCCAGCACCCGGACAAGCGTCGTGTCGATGTTGAAATAGTTCGCCAGTCCGCCGCATACGCCCCACAAAACCCGGTTCGTCCTGCTTCTGTAAAATTTCTTCTCCATTTTCACCTCTCAACAATGTATGGTAACTGAAAATCCGACGGCTTTCAATAGTCCTCGTATCTCAGCACGACTGAAAACCGTATACTGTAAACTGTAAACTTCTTCAGTAACTATCTACGACTTCGTCAACCCCCGCGTAGGGTGGGTGAAGTCCGTTCAAC
>CAYSQK010000240.1:0-3249 GCA_964433075.1 uncultured Dehalococcoidales bacterium | reverse complement strand
TTTTTCGAGCCTGTCGGCAAACTGACAGAGACTTTCGGCAACAATCGTATTCAAAACGTAGTTCACCTGGGCAATCGACTGTGCAGAACCGACCATTCTGAATTCGAATTTGTTCCCGGTGAAGGCGAACGGTGAGGTACGGTTACGGTCGGTTGCATCTCTCGGAAGAGACGGCAGCGAGTTGGTGCCGAGGTACATGAGGATGCCGGCTTTGGCTTTCGAAACGCCGCCTGCTTCAATCTGTTCAAGAATTTCGGTGAGTTGCTCTCCGAGAAAAATCGATACGATTGCCGGAGGGGCCTCATTTGCTCCGAGACGGTGGTCGTTTCCGGCACTGGCGGCAGACATGCGGAGGAGGTCTGCGTATTCATCGATTGCCTGAATGATGGCACTTAAAAACAGGAGAAACTGAAAATTCTCGTGAGGGGTCGTTCCCGGGTCGAGAAGATTCTGTCCGTCACTGGTACACATCGACCAGTTGTTATGTTTCCCTGAGCCGTTGATGCCGGTAAACGGTTTTTCATGGAGGAGACAGACCAGTCCGTGTCGCAGCGCTACTTTTCGCATTGCTTCCATGGTTAACTGATTATGGTCAGTGGCGATGTTCGTTGAACTGAAAATCGGAGCAAGTTCGTGCTGTGCGGGCGCAACTTCATTATGTTTCGTTTTTGCCGAAACCCCCAGTTTCCAGAGCTCTCGGTCGAGGTCCGCCATAAACGCAATTATTCTGTCTTTAATCTGTCCGAAATAGTGGTCCTCAAGCTCCTGGCCTTTCGGGGCATTGGCACCGAACAGGGTTCGGCCGGTCAGGATAAGGTCCTGACGCTGTTCGAACAACTTTTTGTCGATAATAAAGTATTCCTGTTCAGGACCAACGGTGGTTATGACCCGTTTTGCGGTTTTGTTGCCGAAAATGCGAAGTACCCGCAGTGCCTGGTTACTCAGGGCATCCATGGAACGAAGGAGGGGGGTTTTCTTATCGAGGGCTTCTCCGGTATACGAGCAGAAGGCGGTCGGTATGTAGAGACTGCCGTCTTTGACAAACGCGGGTGAGGTGCAGTCCCAGGCGGTGTATCCGCGCGCTTCGAAGGTGGCTCTCAAGCCGCCTGAAGGGAAGGAAGAAGCATCCGGTTCTCCTTTCGTCAGCTCTTTTCCTGAAAAATCCATTATCACTTTACCATCACTGGTCGGAGAAATGAACGAATCATGTTTTTCGGCAGTGATGCCGGTCATCGGCTGGAACCAGTGGGTAAAGTGGGTTGCCCCTTTACTTATCGCCCAGTCTTTCATTGCCGAAGCGACAATGTCCGCTATCTGCGGAGCAAGCGGTAACCCCTCTTCAATTGTCTTGCGCAGACACTGATATGTTTCTTTGGGCAGGCTCTGACGCATAACCGAATCGTTAAAAACGCTCGAGCCGAACATTTCGGTTATCGATGAATGACAGGGTTCTTTTATTTGAGTTACCATCATGATCTCCTTTTATCCGGATTTTTCTATGCCTGACTACACTACCATCATAAAGCGAAAATATTACAGGTATATTACGAAAGATTTCCCTGACAAAATTTATTGGTATTCAGTCGATAAAATAGGATATATTAGTAAGCACTGATTATGACCGATAAGGAGGTAGTTTGAATGGAGCATAAGAAATACTGGAGGAATGTGGTAAAAGGTCCCTTTTTCAAAGACACGGAACCGGGCATGAGTGGAATGTCGATTTTTGCCCATCACAATGAGTATAAGAACGGGACGACACTCGGATATCACTGCATCAATTCAAATTATGAAGCGCTGATTCCGCATTCCCATGATTTCCATGAATTATTGTGTTTCATCGGCGGTAATCCGGAAGATATCAATGATCTCGGAGCGGAAGTGAGAATCTGTCTTGGTGACGAACAGGAAGAACACGTCATCACCAGCGCTGCTGTTGTCTCGATTCCGCCCGGACTGAAACACTGTCCGTTACGGGTAACAAAACTAACCCGACCCTTCGTATTTCTTGAGGTATCGACAACGGCGGGGTATAACAACAATATGGAGGAAGGGGTGGATGTCCTGCTGAATCCTCCCGAGGCTCCGCAAAAAAAGACTAAAAAAGAAGAAACAGCCTAGTTACGACGATGGAAATAAAACAGGCCTTCGAGCATTCGAAGGCCTTGTTTTTAATCCTTTTCGATTTTTCTGTACGGAACACGTCCGTACCTGTTACCCTCAGCCCTTGCATTCGGCGGCTTTGCCGGGGTTCCAGCCTTTTACCACCGGGTATTTCATACAATCCCGGTCGATTGAATACGAATCGGTTATATTCAGTTTTTCAGGAGAACACCATCCGCTCATTCCCCATTTCAGATTGACGGCATCATACCCAAGGAGGTTGAGAAGGGCGGCTACATGGGCGCTGGTATGACCGGTATTACTGACAACGACTATCTGCCGGTCAGGAGGCAGTTTTCTCATATTGCTGACGGTGAATACTTCGGTGAAGGGAATGTGAACACATGCCGGAATATGCCCTTGAGTGTATTCGGCTTCGGTTCGAACATCCAGAATGAAAGGCCAGGTAAATGATTCATCGTTTTCACCCGGTTGAACACCGAAGGGCAGTACCAGCATGTCTTTGTCCGGTTCTTCGTAGGGGGAGACGTAAAGGGGGTGAAGAATGGCGAACAGCGGGTCGTACAGGGAACCGGCAGATATATTTTCAATTTTGTACTGGCGCAGATACTCATCCGCCGCCGACCAGATTATCGATTCGGGGGTACGTCCTTCGACAGCTATTTCCGGCATATCATACCGGATATCCGGTTCCAAATTATCAGTAACCGTGCTGCGATAGGACTCATTCTGCCACAGAATATCTCTTTCCGGTGAATACCGCGCCGGGGCTGCTGATACATCGTCAGTCCAGGAGGTGATACCCCACTTCAGATTTACCGCGTCGAAACCTAAAAGACTCAAAATTGCGGCAGCCTGCCCGCCGGTTTGCCCGGTGCTGCTGTACACGACAATCTGCCGGTCTTTCGGTAACGAGTTCAATGTTTTCAGTTTTGTGAGCTTTCGCCAGGGAATGTGAACGGCTCCGGGGATATGGCCGAGAAAATAAGCGTCAGGCATTTCAGTGTCAACATCCCTGATATCGATGATATACGGTCCGATACTGCGGTTTAACGGGTTATAGGATTCGATTTCAAGCCGAGATCGGAAGAGCGTCGTGTAGGGAAAGAGTGTAGGATAGGGTGT
>CAYSQK010000239.1:0-3257 GCA_964433075.1 uncultured Dehalococcoidales bacterium | reverse complement strand
AGATAACAGGTAACGATTTATGATGTCAAACCTGATAATGGTCATTCAGGGTACCATGATAAAGAGAAAACTACTCCGGTTGAACAGCCCCGGGAGAGGCCGATTCGGTTGAAGTGAGGAATGCCGTTTCTTTCTGAATCGTTTGTGCGAGCGCCATGCTTTTTTCGGCATCGGCTTCGGTCGGCAGGTCGCGGGAATACAGAACCTTCTCGACCGTCAGGGTCAATTCATAGAAGTATCTGCCCGCCGGCCCCAATTTCCGGCTGCTTTCCCGGGCAAATTCTCTCAGCGTCCGGTGGGGTTGCGCGGATATCTTCACCAGCGCCCGGATGATTGTTTCGACGAACCGGTACCAGAAAATGATTCGCTTCCCCGGTTCTCCCCGTGTTCCGTCCTCTGCCGCCGCAGCAGAAACTGCCGGGGTGTTCCGGTAAACCGGCGCCGTATCCGGGACAAACAGGGGGACAGTTTTTCGCCGGGGTTCGGTTTTTATCAGGTGCTTCAGCCGGCGCGGCAGAAAGATACCGAGAACCACGAGGAGAATGAGACTCGCCGCGAGGGTGATGATATTGAACATGAGCAGCCGGGTGCCGGTGACAAGCTTCGTATGCCACGGCTCTTCGGGGGTGACGGTCATGTTGATATCCTCCGTCCCGACCAGGCCGAAACTCAGCCCCCGCTTGAGGACTGCCGTAAAATACCCGTCTTCACCGGTAACGACACTGACTTCATCATTTCCCATCTCTATCTGCACCGACGCCCGGTTCAAGGGACCGGCTTCCGAATACGCCCGGCCTTCGATGGTAATACTGCCCGGTATCATGCCTGCCCACGGCAGGGTGATATCGAGTCTCGGTACTTCCCGCACCACATTCAGGCTTGCTCTGGTTTCAACCGAGTCATAGCGCCCATCAGCTTCGGCATAGACCGTCACGACATATTTCCCCGTCGATATGTCCGGGTCAATACCGACACTCACCGAAAACGTTCTTCCCGCCGCGGTCGTGAGAACGAGCGATGACCCGAGGTAAACGTCAATCCTTCTCCCTTCCGGAACGGGATTTACCCCGTAATCGAAGGTACCGGTAACCACCGTCTCTTTTCCGGGAAAGGCTTTTTCCTCCGTAACCAGGGTCAGCGCCGATTCGTAGTAGCGAACCTCCAGTTTTTCGACCGGACTCGTTGCGGCGAGATACGTCCCGGTATCTTCGCCTTTCGGTATATAGAGTGCCTGAATGTCAATTTCCGGGATATACCAGTACGGTACCTGAAAATCGCCCCGGAAGTTGCCGGAGAAATCGGTCGTGACCGATACCCGGCTTTCACCGTTCAGCATCAGGTCAATCTCCCTGCCCGCCATCGTCCCGTTGCCGGATGTCAGCCGTCCCCAGAAGGCAACAGTGTCACCGACGAACGCCTGCGAAGGGTCGATGGTGAGTGTCAGGTCCGGGATAACCGGGGGCTCCTTCAGAATTTCTTCGAGGGTTATGTCCTCCGGCAGGGTTTCGAATTCGTTCATCCAGGGCAGGATAATGCTCAGCATCTCCCGATACCGGTCAAGCATGTCCTGAATTCGCTCCAGTTTCAGGATAACGTCATCGTACGACTGCTTCAGGTTACTGTTCGACGCCGCGGCGGCAACCTTCAACTCCACCCCCGTGGTTGCGACCGCCTGCTCCATGACAGCCAGTTCGGTTTCAGCCGCATCGAGCGCATCCGTCAGAACAAGACTGAGGTCAAGGGCTTCTTCGAGCCGTGACTGTTCTGCCAGAATTCCACAAGTTGTCACGCCCGCATCGACTTCGACGATGAGACCGGCAACCGTCTTCGAAGAAGCGGAGAAGGCGTCCATCGAATCCGACAGTATCTCCTTCAGGTAGGCATACGGCATTTTGTCCTGCCGGGCTGCAACTTCATCCGGATTCTTCATCAAAACAGAATCGAGCGTCTCCGAATAGTACTGAAAGAGCGATACCCCGCTGTACTCAACGGAGACAGTATCCGGATTTTCATGAGAAATTTCTTCAGCGGATACCGGGACCCCGGCCGTTATCAGAAGAACCAGGCCGGATAATACACCCGCTACTATCGATTGGCATCTGGAAAACAAAATCTATCCACCCGTAATGATATCGATTACCTTCATCGTGACAATAACCATGAAGCCGGCGAAGAGCACCACGCCGATGGCATTGAGCGCCCGCCTCGCCCGCGGATTCAGATAGGCAAACAGCAGGGTAATGATGAGAAACACCAGCACGTTCAGGATAAAGTATATTTCGAGGTTATCCTGTCCGAGAAAGGCGAGGAAGATATTGACCGCACAGCACGCCAGCACGAGGAAAATGATATAGCGGTTGTATATCCTCAAGGAAGAACCTCCAGAACGATGCGGCTTTTCCCCTTCGAGTATTCCTCTTCGGTGATTTTCACCGGCTTGTTCAGCGCCTCACTGGAAATGGCCGCCAGTATCGAGGCAACCGGACTTCCCAGACAGCGGTAGTACCAGATATCTTCATAGTGGAGTTTCGAGCCGGTCACTTCGGCGTCGATGTGCGAATTCACCAGGTTGACCGTTACCGAACTGGCAATATCAAGCACGCCGGAGAGGATATAGGCAGCCGCCGATTCTATTTCCGATGACGTTGGCCCGGGAATCGTCTCGAGCATGTCGATGTTGATACTGCCCGGCGTCGTCACGGCAATCGCCATGTCCTGCGGGTTTACCCCGTACCGGACGATGAGCCGGCCGGGAATCTTTTCGCTGGCCCACCGGATATCGGTATCTTCGGTTAGCGGGATAATTGCCTGCGGTTTGCCGTCTCTCATGGCTGAGGGCAGGTAAATGGCCTTGTTGGTCAGCCCCAGTTCCTCGAGGAGCGCCCCGGTATTCTCCATGCCGGTCTTCAGGATAAGCTGAGCAGCCTCCGGCGAGATGTACGGCCGCGTGTTCGCCAGGGCGGCGCAGGTAATGCCAATCATCACCGAGGAGATACCGACAATGGTGAGCGGTACCGATTGTACTGCAAAATACATGACCGGTGAGAAAATTGCCCCAGCCAGGCACAAGCCGAATCCGAGTATTCGATATGGATTTTTCACCGCTTCAACTCCACACTGTAGTGCCCCGCAGCTCTTTGTCACCCGGATTTCCGGGAGACAGTCTTTCTATTATAACCGAGTACCGCCAAAATATGAAGTAATTTCCACATTCATAAAGAACACACATGCTTTTTCAGCCTGATACTGCCGATATC
>CAYSQK010000238.1:0-3267 GCA_964433075.1 uncultured Dehalococcoidales bacterium | reverse complement strand
GCGATGGAATCTCGTGACTGGAGTTCAGACGTGTGCTCTTCCGATCTTGGTTTGCAGGCGGGCGTTGTTCGGGTTGATTCTGAAACCGAGCGTCTTCAGGTACGCCAGCGTGTCCCAGTGATTGTCCGGCAGGGTTTTACCTTCGGCGTATCCCATGCCGTAGATGTAAATATCGAGCGGCCGCCGGGCGGTTATTTTCGGGTCGAGCTGCCGCACCGAACCGGCAGCGGCATTCCTCGGATTGGCAAACTGAGGAAGGTTTTCTCTCTCTCTGTCGCGGTTCAGCTTTTTGAACCCGGCTTTCGGCATGAAGACCTCGCCCCGCACCTCGAATTTTGCCGGGACATCGCCGGTAATGACCAGGGGGATACTCCTGACCGTTCGGAGGTTCAGGGTGATGTTCTCTCCCCGATAGCCGTCGCCGCGGGTTGCGCCGGTAACCAGCCGGCCGTTTTCGTAGGTGAGGGAAACGGCCAGGCCGTCCATCTTGTGTTCGCAGACGAATTCGAAGGTTTCTCCGTTCACCAGTTTCGATGTCCGGGTGAACCAGGCTCTGAATTCATCGAGCGAGAAGACATTCCCCAGCGAGAGGAGCGGCCGGGTGTGCTCGACGACGCCGAAGGCTTCGAGGGGTTCGGCGCCGACCCGCTGGGTGGGCGAGTCCGGCCTGAGATACTGCGGATACTGCTCTTCGAGGCGTCGCAGTTCTTTCAACTGTGCATCATATTCGGCATCGCTTATTTCCGGGTCGTCGAGGACGTGATACCGGTAGTTGTGATGATTCAGTTGCTGCGAAAGCTCGGTTATTCTCTTTTCAGCTTCGGCTGGTTCCATCTGCCTCACCCGGGAGATTTTTGACCAATTATAACATAGTCGCTCATTTCACAGCAGTCATTTCGGCCGGTGTCATCCGTCTCAGTAACCAAACCCCGGAAAAACCGGTATAATGGAATCATCGAACATCGAGGGGTTGAGGCATGAAGGTTTTCCTGAACATCGTTTTGTGGATTGTCGTCGTCGGAGCGGCCGGCGGCGGAGGGTTTCTGGCGTACCAGACCGGGTACTCGTCGGGTGAAATCGACGGCCATCTGAAGGGGTACGAGTCCGGAGAGGAGTACGGCTATGAAACGGGCAGTGCTGCCGGCTACGACCTGGGCTATACCGCCGGTGAGACGGCCGGTTTCGATACCGGTTTCAGCGCCGGGTCTGAAGAAGGGTATGACAGCGGCTTCACGGCCGGCGAAGATACCGGATACCAGACCGGGTATACCGAAGGGCAGGCGGCAGGATACGAGACCGGTGTGACGGACAGTATCGGTCACGGCTATACGCTGCGCGACCCGACCTACGCTGAAGCTCTGGCGTTCATGCGGGCCGACAAAACCGATGAAAACGAGTATGTTCTCAATCCGGACAATACCGGCTACGTTTGCAGTCACTACGCCCGGGATACGGGGAACAATGCCGAAGCACAGGGTTACCGCTGCGCGATGATAGAACTTCGCTACCGTACCGGCGGCCATGCCATCATCGCTTTCAATACTGTCGACCGGGGGATGACATACTTCGAAACCCAGTCGGATGAAATCACCGTCCCGGTTATCGGGAAACGGTACTATCAGTGCGTCATACCGAAGCCGAACACGTACTACGAAGCGCCGGATGAAGACGATACGATTATGGATATCCTCGTTCACTGGTAAACCCTGTCTTGTACCGGCTCGACGGCATGGGGTAAACTGGAGTGACAACGAAAACAACGAAGCAAAGGAACTGATGTACCGTGGCTGAAATTCGCCCTTTCAAGGGAATTCACTATAACGAAGCGCTGATACAGGACCTGACGGACGTTATCTGTCCGCCCTATGATATTATCAGTCCGCAGCAGCGGGAAGACCTCTACGAAAAGAGCCAGTATAACTACATACGAATCGAGTTCGAGAGAGAACTTCCCCAGGACACCTCGACCGTGAACCGGTACACCCGTTCGGCTGAGACGTTAAAAACGTGGCTGTCGGAGGGAATCCTGAAGCAGGATGATAAACCGGCCCTCTACCTTCACGACCATTATTTCACCCGGCGCGACCGCGAATACCGGCGGCGGAACCTGTTTGCCCGGGTCCGGCTCGAAGAGTGGGACAAAATGATAGTCCGGCCTCATGAAGGCACGCTCTCGGATGCCAAGAGTGACCGTTTGAGCCTGCTCTTTGCCATGAATGCCAACACGAGCCCGGTCCTTTCGATGTACCAGGACAACGGCAGGCAGATTACCTCGCTGCTCGATGAAGAATCGAAACGACAACCGCTTTTCAGGACTGCCGGGAACAACGGCGAGCGGCACGATTTTTGGGTCATCGATAATCCCGATGTCATCCGGAAAATCGGGGCTGCCCTCGAGAACCGGCCGATATACATCGCCGACGGGCACCACCGGTACGAGAGCGCCCTGAATTACCGGAACGAGCAGAGGAAAAATGCCGGTGAGAGTACCGGTGAGGAGCCGTACAATTTCGTGATGATGTCGCTCGTCGAGTTTTCCGACCCCGGCCTTCTCATCCTCGCACCGCACCGCCTGGTCCGCGGTATTCCGAAAGCGACTCTCAGCGGGTTCGCCTCGAAATTGAAATCGTTCTTTTCCGTTGAAGCCCTGCCTTTGAAATCGCCCGATGTCTGGGCGCGGGTCGGCGATCTGCTGGTCTACACGCAGAAGATGAGGATGGTTATCTTCGGAATCGATTTAGACAATCTCTATGTCGTCACTCTTGACGACCCGGCGGCGGTCAGTACAATGATGCCGTACTTCCATTCGGAGCTGTACAAGAAACTCGATGTCAGCGTCGTCGACCACGTTATCCTCGAAAATCTCCTCGAGCTCAGCCGGGAGAAAGAGAAAAACAACCTCGACTACAGTTACGAAATGGCTGACGCTGTCCAGCGGGTGCTCCGGCAGGAATTCCAACTGGCGATTCTGCTCAGTCCGGTCAAACCGGAAATGATAAAAGAGATATCCGATAACCGGGACAAGATGCCGAGAAAATCGACCTACTTCTACCCCAAATGCCCGTCGGGGATGATTATCAATCGGCTCGATACGGACTGACGTCTGCGTGGGCCACCATTCATAATCAATTGTTAACGTGCGAAAAAAAAGTACAAAAACAGGTGGTTTGAACATTTCCGGACACGCCGAAGGGGACTCACGAAATCTGAATGTGAGGCATCGCGGGCTTCCCGGAAGCCTCTAAGGTACCGTCCCGCCGTCTTTCG
>CAYSQK010000237.1:0-3285 GCA_964433075.1 uncultured Dehalococcoidales bacterium | reverse complement strand
CCATTGGTCTGAACTACCGGAGCCATGCACTCGAAACGAACAATCCTGTTCCTTCGACCCCGATTATTTTCCTGAAACCACCGACTTCACTCATCGGTCCGGAAGAAACCATTGTTCTGCCGCCTGATTCGACGAGGATCGATTACGAATGCGAACTGGCTGTCGTCATGAAAAAGAAAGCCCGGCACGTTACCGCGGAGGAATCTCCCGATTACGTCCTCGGCTATACCTGTTTCAATGACGTCACCGCCCGCGACCATCAGCGGGATGACGTCCAGTGGACGCGCGGTAAAGGCCATGATACCTTCGGGCCAATCGGTCCCTGTATCGAAACGGATATGGACCCTTCGAATATCGCTCTCAGCACCTGGGTGAACGGGCAGATGAAGCAACAGGGAAATACCTCGGACTTGATTTTTCCTGTCCCTGAAATTATCGAGTTCGTGTCCGGCGTCATGACACTGCTGCCCGGTGATGTCATCGCTACCGGTACCCCGGCCGGCATCGGCCGGATCGTCAGCGGTGATGTCATTGAAATCAGAATTGACCCCATCGGCAAACTGAAAAATTACGTACAATAAAAGGAGGTTGATACTATGCCTGATTTTGGATCCCCGTTTTCAGGACTGGCAAAAGACCGGAAACTCACCAAAGAAGAACTCATTCGCGCCATACGGTTCATGGTTGCCGCGGAATATGAGGCCGTACAACTCTATATGCAGCTTGCTGAATCGATTGATAACAAGCTGGCCGTAGAAGTGCTGAAGGATATTGCCGATGAGGAAAAAGTCCATGCCGGTGAATTCTTGCGGCTGTTGAAAGAATTAGCCCCCGATGAAGAGAAGTTTTACGCTGAAGGCGCTGAAGAAGTCGAAGAAGAAATTAAAAAACTGAAGTAGTACTTCCGGGGCAGCGGGGATACCGTCCCGTAATCCCCGCTGCTCTGCTCCTGTCTCTATTCGGCAAATACCCTGACCTTCGTTTCACCGTCGACATCGACTTCGAGGTCGCTGAGTGCCATGATGAGGTCGTCCATATCTTCCGGTTTGATGTTCTTCAGGTCGAAGTTTATCCCGCTCTTCTGCATTTCTTCGTTGATTTTATCGTGTGCCTGCGCGGGAATCAGTGAGGTCAGTTTCATTCCCGCCCGTATCAGGCTCATCGGCACCCGGACGTTCACTTTGTCCGCATTACCCGGATTGGCGTTCGGCCCTGGTTCGACCTGTACCCGCAGGTACTTCGGCATCTTTTTCAGGATATTCGGCATAGTATCTGTGACCGTGTCGCCCGTCCGCGCGGCAGTATCGTCTGTTTCTTTTTCTCCGGTCGCTGCCAGCAGCCGTTCTGCCTCATCGACCGTTATCTTGTTTTCAGCCAGCATTTCAAGAATTCTTTTTCTGTTATCGTTCATTGTTGTATTCTCCTTTTTTGTCCTTGTTTACATCTGGTTAGTAGGTTCGTCATTGCGAGATTCACCGTCAACAGGTGAACCGAAGCAATCTCGAAATATCCGTTTATCACTCTTTTACTTGATCGATACGAGTACGGTTTCGTCTTTTCTCCCGCTCCGGATATCCACCTCCAGCCCTTTGGCTGCGCAGAATACTGAATACAGCGCCGGAGCGCATAACACCGTCCTGGCATACCCGAAAGGCATCACGATGAGTGCTGCCAGCAGTGCCAGCGGCGCCAGTGCGATAAACAGTACCAGTACGACCGGAAAGATGATGAAGATTGGCAGCCATAACCCGAACCTGGTGTCTTCACTTTTGATTTTTACCCTGATGATACACGGCGGTAGTTTCATTTGTTCAACCTCTCGATTGCCTCTTCGGCGCTTATTTCTCCGCTCTCCAGCAGTGAGAGAACCTCGTCCTGTTCTTTCCGACTCGGTTTTTCCTCAGGTACGCTGTACTGCTGTACCAGCTTCAGTTTTTCACCAAGCCGGTTGAGCCTGTTTTTTACTGTCGGATAACTGATGCCGAACATTGCCTCCATGTCCTTTATCGAGCCATGGCACTGGATAAAGGCCATCACGAATACCTGGTCTTCTGCAGAAAGACGGGCAAGCTGCGGTAGTTCGAATTCACCTTCGATTGCGATGTTGTCGCGGACAAGTCGAACCCTCTCCACTGTGATGTCGGCTCCGTTCGTCAACCGTGTCAGTTCATTCCATTCTTTTGTCATTGTTCTCTCTCCGGCAGTGATACCTTGATGTATTTAATCCGATTATTGATTTAATTAATATATCTTACCGCCGTATATTGATAATGTCAATAGATAATTGAAAGAAATTAAATAATTATACAAAGTAAACTTAAAAAAGTTAATCTGGTGTGGTTATTAGGTTCTAATAATAATAGTTAAGTTTGACAGCACCTCTTCCTGATGATTTAATATATGTACGGCAAACATCCGTACAATAAGGGGTATTGACAGCATGGCATCTTCCCGCATGGAACTCCGGCTCGATAAAGAGCTGAAAGTGAAAATCGAGAAAGCTTCGGCATTGACGGGGGCGAAAAGCACCACCGAATATGTCTTATCCGTCATGGAAAAGGAAGCCACGAAAGATATCGCCCTCCACTCGCGGATAACCGTGGAAAACGACCTTTTCGACCGTTTCATGGAAGCCTGTGAAAACGCCTCCGCCCCGAACAAAGCCCTGCGGGATGCCGCGAACTACACCCGGGACCAGGGCATCCATTGATTCCCTCGAAGGAATTCGTTCGGATCGATAAAACCCTTCACGACCGGGAATCGTTCCGCTGCGGCGAGCCGGAACTCGACGAGTACGTACTACAGTTCGCCGCCCGGCACATGGCGTCAGGGATAAGCACGACGATGGTGCTGCCGGCCTCCGAAAAGTCAAATGACAAATTCTCTGTCTGCGCCTTTTATTCGGTCTCGCCCGGTTCGGTAGATCGGAAAACCCTGCCACCCGACTACAAGAAACGGCTGCCGTATTACCCGGTACCGGTCTTTCTCATCGGGCAAATGGCCGTTCATACCGAATGCCAGGGGCAGGGACTGGGAAAAATCACTCTCGTTAAGGCTCTTGAATACCTTCGGAACGTCAATACAATGCTCAAAGCCAATGCCGTCATCGTCGATTGCCTCAACGAAACCGTCCAATCCTTTTATGCCAAATACGGCTTCCAGGTCATGGAGAGCAAAGGACCTCGCATACGGATGTTCTTACCGATGAAAACGGTTGTAGAGTTGTTTACGTAGAGAGAGATCGGAAGAGCGTCGTGTAGGGAAAGAGTGTAGGATAGGGTGTAG
>CAYSQK010000236.1:0-3293 GCA_964433075.1 uncultured Dehalococcoidales bacterium | reverse complement strand
AGGACCGTTTCCCCGGCTTCGGTCTTTTGTATGCGGTTGCCGTCACCGTCGTAGATAAAGGTGGCGATGACGGAACCGTTCTCACTGACGGTTACAGGCCGGTTCTCGACATCCCAGGTTATCGTCTGGTTGTCACTGCCTCTGTAGGTCATGTTGCCGTTGTTGTCGTAGGTGTAGGGTAATCCGCCGACCGAATCGACGGCGTGCGGCTGGGTGCTGTCGTATGAATACGAGACACCGTTTTTCGACATCATATTACCGATTTCGTCATAGGTAAAGCTGTTCGTATAGGCTCCTGAAACCGAAGTTAATCTGTCAAGGAAGTCATAGGCGAAACTCTCCGTCTCCGAGGTCAGGACATCCTGTCTCGTGACGAGGTTTCCGGATGCCCCGCCTGAAACGGTGTAGGGTACAGCGAATTTCATGTAACGGCTTTCTCCGAACTCACCGCACCTTTTTTACTCGAGGGTTATTGGTAACGACATTGTTTTAGAGTCCCGAATCAGGTGTAACGTGACTTCGTCACCCGACGCGTAATATTCTTCGATACAGGAATAGAAGTCGCTGCTGTCGTATACCGGATAGTCATCGATACCGATGATGACATCTCCAATATGAACATTGGCGGATGGTGATACCTCTGTTACCTTCGCTCCGGAAATAATCTCATTATTGCTTTTCACAATATCCTTCGGGAGGAGATTTTCAACCGTTAACCCGGTGTCAGGACTGCTGTAGGTAAATGCCGGCGTTCCGAAATATTTACAATATTTTATTTCAGTCGTTAAATCACCGACCTTCCGGATGGTATTCGAGGTTACCGCGAAACCGATTCCTTCCCCGATGAGGGGGTTGATACGTGCCGTGATGAGCCCGATGACTTCACCCTTCGAATTCACGAGCGGGCTTCCGAAATTTCCGTAATTGATAGCGCTGTCAATCTGAATCATGCCTGTCCTAAAGTATTTTCCTACCGAATAACATCGTCTGACCTGGCTGACGATACCGGTCGTGAGCGATTCCTTCAGGCCGGCCCGTCTGGTCTCACCGTCATCGGGGCTGCCGATGACGTACACATAATCTCCTACGGAAACCGTGGAAGAATCACCGAGGGGAAGAGAATCCAGCGGCTGGAAATCCCTGATTGAATAAGATTGTTTAGATGTCAATGGTTTAAACTTCAATATTGCAACGTTCATTTCCCGGCTGCATGCATATATATCCCCCCGGTATATATGCCCGTCCGAAAGGGTCACTTCGACAGTTCGCCATTCGATATCTGCATAGTTTGGAAAAGAGTATGATACGAAAAAGTCGATGATATCGTACGCGGTAACGATGTGTTCTTCGGTAGAGCCCCATTTGTCCGGAAAGGAGACGATAAAGCCGGTGCCGAGGTAATACCCCTGATACGAGATACGAACGGTCGCTTTTCTGACCTTTTCATATACCTCATAATTCTGGGGGACGCAGTGTTCGACAAATTTTTCGGTGAGTGAGGTCGAATCCTTCAGATTTTCAGCCTGCGAAGATATGTTCGAAATTGTTTCATGTGAAGCGTCTGCCTGCGCCTGAAGTGAAATTGAGTAATCGTCCATCGAAGCAGACAAGTCATCGAGTTGTTTCAGTACCAAGGTATCGGCTTCATCAAGACTTTCGTTTATTTCAACCGACATCTCCTGCAGGGATTTTATCGATGATTCTTCGAGGTCGGTAATCTGCCGGTGAAGGTGCCAGATGAAAAACCCGCTCGTCCCGGTAACGGCAATTATCAGTGCAGTGGTTATTGAAACGAGAATTTTCATTTACTTCTCCTTATCCTGCTTCCGTCACGCCTATTTTTCACCCAGTTTCAGTGTGATGGTCGATGTCGTGTTCGAGGAGAATTTTTCGATTGTTATGCTGTCTCCGGGGGAGAACAGTTCCGCCAGAATCGAGTAAAAGTCATCACAATTAGTTACCGGCCGGTCGTTTATTTTCAAGATAACATTCCCGGTATTGATACCTGCCGATCTTCCCGGGTCTTCCACTTTCGTCACCTTCGCTCCGGAAAAAACGGTATTGTCGTTGGCGGCGATATCGGCCGGCGTAAACTCTTCTACGGTGATTCCTGTCCACGGTCCTTTGTACTCGTGGTTGATGCCGGTTGTGTTCCCAATTGCTTTGATGATTTTCTCTATCTGATTGGATGATATGGCATAGTTGATACCGTCTCCAATTTGCGGGCTGATTCGGGCGATTATCATGCCGATTACTTCATTGCTGGTGTTGAAAACCGGGCCGCCGGAATTCCCGTAATTGGCTGCGGCATCGAGTTGAATCAGATTGGCGTGGAGTTTATCATCGATGGTAATACACCGGTTTACCTGGCTGACGATTCCGGAGGTCATGGTACCTTTAAGGCCTTCGTCGAGGGGACTGCCGATAACGACCAGGGGGTCGCCTGTTTTCACCTGACCGGAGTCGGTAAGATTGGCGGCATAGAGAGAAGCCGGGTCGGGTAACGGGCAGGCATCGGTTCCTTTCAGTTGTAAAAATGCGGTGTCCGAGTCTTTCGAGAAGGCGCGGATATCCGCTTTCCAGGTTCGTCCGTCGAACAGGGTGACGTAGATTTCATCGATGTCTTCGACGACATGGTAGGCGGTAACAAAAACATTCTCCGCCGGCGTGCCGTTACCGGAGGTATGAGAGATAATGAATCCTGAGCCGTATAACTCTTCCCCGTCAGATATCATGATGACGGATTTTTTTATCGTTTCGTATATACTGCCGGTGTCCAGCACAGCCTGTTTCAGCGTCTCTTCGATTGAGTCGTGCCTTTGCGATAAAGCGTCGAAATAGTCTGATGCTGACTTAATATTCCAATCGATGTTATTCAATTTGGTTGTGTGTTCGGATGCTTGCTCATCGAAGGCCTGTTTATTTTCTTCAATCGATGCTGATATCGAGGCGTTGTGGTGCTCCATATCGATTCTGAACGACTTATCCAGTTCATCGAATGATTCCGATAGACTGATTTGGGTGTCTTCGAGTTTGTCATTGAGTTGATAGATGAAATAGCCGCCGGGTCCGGCGGTGAGGACGAGCAGTACGAGGAGAATCGAAAACAGATATTTCATGGTTTCTCTCCTTAAATGACAATCCGTGATAGAAATTTCATTCATTATTAACCAAGGAGGTTATTCATGTCAATGCCAATAAACGAATATTTATGATTAAGTCCGGCAACACCGATATGAATGAAAGAGAATGGTGAATACCAGCGTCGGTTTAACAAAGACCAGACGGGAAAC
>CAYSQK010000235.1:0-3310 GCA_964433075.1 uncultured Dehalococcoidales bacterium | reverse complement strand
AATATTCATGTCAGGAATCAGGGTATGGGAAACGGCATAAAAACACGCATCATAAAAATCGGCAATTCGAAAGGTATCAGGATACCGAAAATCCTTATCGATCAGGCTGAGTTGAACGATGAGATTGAAGTAGAAGTACAGGGGAACAAACTAGTCATCAGTTCGTTTCGTCATCCACGGGACGGCTGGGATGAGCAGTTTGCCGTTATGAGTAAACGCGGAGACGATACATTACTCGATGGTGAAACGTTCGATTCGGATGAATGGGAATGGAAATAAAACGATTCGACGTTTACCTGGTAAATCTGGACCCAACCGTCGGTAAAGAGATTCAAAAAGTCCGTCCATGCGTCGTCATATCTCCAGATGAGATGAACCGGCATATTGCTACGGTGCTCATCGCTCCGATGACAACAAAAATGCATGCATATCCCAGCAGAGTATTGTGTTTATTCGAAGGAAAATCAGGTCAGATTGTCCTGGACCAGATACGAGCTGTCGACAAAACCAGAATAGGGCAAAGACTCGGGCGGCTTAACAAAAACGAACGGACATCCGTACTGTCCATCCTCAATCGCATGTTTACTGAATAAAACACGTTATAAATGCCGCTCCTTCTTAAATTTACCCTGTTTCCAACATGATACCGGCATGTACCGAATGTGCTATTATTAACGGTAAAATAACCTCAGGTATGTGTGGAAAATGAACAAAAAACGTCCTTTTTCGTTGATACTTTTAGTGGTATTGCTGGTGGTCATCGGTATCGGAGGGATTATCAGCGGGCCGATGCTGTTTCTCGCTCCGGACGGCAGCCTGATGCAGATGCCGGTTGACGTGCTCGACGGCTCGCCGTTTTCCGACTTTCTCATCCCCGGTATCATCCTGTTCATCTTCATCGGCATATTCCCGGTACTGGCCGGGTTCAGCCTGGTCAGGAAGCCTGCCTGGCGTTGGCCGGAAACGCTTAACCCGGTGAAAGACACGCACTGGGCGTGGGCGGCATCGTGGGCTGCGGGCGTTATCATGCTCATCTGGATAATCGCCGAAACCATCATGCTGGGGTACATCAGCTTCCTTCAGCCGCTCATCGCCGTCTGGGGCATCGTCATCATCGTGCTTTCACTGCTCCCGGGCGTGCGGAATTCGCTGAAACGATGAGGCTGGATACAAACAATTGATAAATAAAGACTCATTTAACAATCCCCGCGATGGCTGGGATGAACTGTCCTCTGAAGGGTCCTATTACAGGTGACGATGCACAGGTAATCAGCACAATGCGAGGTAAAATTCAGCATGAAAAACATAATCATTGCCGGCCCTGGAAGAGTTGGTAAAACTACATTAGCAAGAAAAATAAACGAAGAGTTAAATTACTTCGTCATCAGTCTCGATAAACTTATCACTGTATTTCAAGGAGCATATCCGCAATTGAATATCAAACTTGCCTGGAATAGAAAAAAGGCTTCAGACAATATTGCGCCGTTCCTTGGCCATTTTCTTGGCACATTTTCTTCCAGTCGCGGCATGGCATATGAGCTGCACCTGCCGGCGCATGCTGTAGAAGGAAACAGGTTTGTGCTGGAGGGCGGGCACTTTAATTTTGAGAAGATAGTACCTGTTCTGAAAAAATATGGGATAGAAGAATTGAAAGATAAGTTTATCCTTATCGGATTGGTGCAAAACCAGAAAACGGCCGATGGCTTTTTCAACGATTTCAGGAAATACGATACGGAAGATGACTGGACGTATGATTTTGATGATAATGAACTAAGAGAGTATGTTAGCCAGGACGCTATTCCATCCAATCGGTCCATGACTGATTACTTAGTGAAACACGGCTTTACGTTGTATGATACATCCACGGAACGGGAGCAGGTTTTTAACAAAATCGTAGAAGACATTAAATCGGAATCAGGGTAATGTAAAAAGGTTACGGGTCAAGTGCGCAAAGATAGAGAACGCCCACTGGTAAGCATTAACTTCCGGAATTTACTCTCCGTGCTCAAGCTTATCTGCCAGAACACGTAAAGCTAATACCTGAGCTTTGGAAATTGCTTCATTACGTTTGTCTCCGTATGCCATTACACCAGGTATCTCAGGAATTTCAGCAATCCAACGGCCATCATCTTCACGTTCAATTTCACTCTTCAACAATTCTGTTACTGTATGGCTTTCAGGAATTCATCTTCACTGATTTTGAGTTGTTTTAAAATATCAGAAAGTAAATAAGGACTGATTGTTTTTGACGGATGAACCGGAATGGGGGCCCTGCGGCAATCGGTGTGATGGTATAATGCATGACTGCCTTTCTGTCTAACTTTCTCGAATCCAAGCGCGGTCAGTCCCCTGTCAACTTCCCTGGCTTTGAGAGGAGGTATCCCGGTCATACGGCCAAAGTAACCCGGTTCATGCCGACTTCATCAGGTATTTCTTCCGAGCGTTCTTTGCGGTACTCTATGCAGAGTTCAAGAACTTCTTTGACATTTGCCAGGCATTCTTCATATGATTCGCCCTGTGCATGGGCTTCGGGAATAAGAGGACAACTCGCGAGATAAAATCCATCAGGCGCTTTCCTAATAACAACCGTATACTGCATAGCTACTCCTCGTTTCGTAATTATAGCACATGAACCAAAACTGCTATACAACCGTAAAGTCTCAATTCATTGTAACGGCTGATTTATATTTCAGACAGATTTTCTGTATAATTCCAATATGACAAACATAGTAAAAGCGACTTTGGATGAAATCGATTGTGTGATGACGCTGGTCAGCGATGCAGTTCAGAATATGGAAGACAACGGAATTCATCAATGGGATACAATCTACCCTGATAGAACTGTTTTCGAGGAAGATATAACATCGGGCGCATTATACTGCGTGAAACGCGACAACACAATCGCCGGAATAATTACCCTGAATGAAGAGCAACCGCAAGAATACACCGGCATTCGCTGGCGTGATAACGGAAATCCTCTTGTCGTACATCGACTTTGTATCCATCCTGCATGTCAGCGAAAAGGTCTGGCACAAATTCTGATGCAGTTTGCTGAAAAATACGCTCTGGAGCACGGGTACTCTTCGATACGACTTGACACTTTTACCGGTAATCCGAAGGCACTCGGGTTATATACCTCGTTGCAGTATCAGCAAAAAGGAACAGTCAAGTTCAGAAAAGGCGACTTTTATTGCTTTGAGAAGGTTTTTTGAGACTTGGACGGCACATGATTTTATGGTGGGGAAGGAGGGACTTGAACCCTCACGCCTTGCGGCACAAGATCCTAAGTCTTGCCCGTCTGCCAGTTCCG
>CAYSQK010000234.1:0-3333 GCA_964433075.1 uncultured Dehalococcoidales bacterium | reverse complement strand
TCCCATGCCGTTCTCCAAAACGGCAACGTAAAGACTGATGGTACTGCCCTGTACCCGGTTGATACTTACAGGCCGGGGCAGAACATGATCGCTTTGACCGCACTGTACCATCACAAACTGGCCGGGTACAGCACTTCCGGCAACCTCAGGACAATCGAGGGTAATAGTGAAACTTTTCTCCATGTTTCTGCCTGACGGTCTTTCGATGCCATTAGTTATGTCAACCACGCTCTGTACGACAGCATCCGTCTGTTTCAAAGTTACTCCTTAAACGCCACATTTCCATTATATATCGTTACTGCAACCCTGCCCTTCAATACCTTGCCGTCGAGCGGCGTATTCTTTCCTTTCGAAGCAAACTCCTCAGCGTTCACCGTCCATTCTCGTTCAGGGTCAAAAATAACGATATCAGCAGGTGCGCCTTCCTGAAGAGACCCGATGATTCCCCATCTTCGGCCGAGAAGCCGGGCAGGACCGCCGGTAAGCTTCTCAATAAGCAAAGACACCTCAATACGTCTGTCATGCACCAGGGTCATGAGACTCCCCAGTGCGGTTTCAAAGCCGCTTATACCGAAGGCTGCCTTATTCATATCAGACGGTTTATCAGACACCGCATGAGGAGCATGGTCGGTGGCAATGATATCGATCGTCCCGTCTTTCAGCCCTTCAATCAGAGCTTCGACATCTTTTCGCGTTCGCAGGGGCGGGTTTACTTTTGCCGAGACGCCGCACCGTTCGACTTCATCTTCAGTCAGTGTCAGGTGATGGGGTGTTACCTCGGCAGTTATTTTGACACCGTCAGCTTTTGCCTGTCTGATGAGCTCCACCGACCCGGCAGTGCTGGCATGGGCAATATGAATCCAGCCGCCCGTTTCCCGGGCGATACCGATATCCCTGGCTACCATGTCTTCTTCGGCAGCAGCCGGAATCCCTTTCAAGCCCAGTTTTGCGGAAATTTTACCTTCATTGATAACCCCGTCTCCGGCGAGGTCAAGAATTTCGCAGTGTTCGCTGACCGGGACACCGGCATCAAGACACTTTTCCAGAGCCTTCCGTAATACGGCAGCGTCATATACGGGAGACCCGTCATCGCTGAAGCCGGCACAATCCGAATATCCTGAATCGATAAGGGAAGAGAGTCGTTTCCCCTGCCGCCCTTCAGAAACACAGGCAAAAGGAATAACCCGGATAATTCCTTCTTTGTCAGATGTTTTTTTCAGCATCTCAATGGTATCTCGGCTGTCAATCGGAGGATTCGTATTCGGCATGCAGCATATGGTGGTAAAACCGCCTCTGGCTGCTGCCAATGTCCCTGTCGCGACCGTCTCTTTATATTCATAACCGGGCTGCCTGAGATGGCAATGAAAATCAATAAATCCCGGACAGACAATCATGCCCTTTGCATCGATAATATTGACGCTGGAACCATCGACTGTTATCTCAGAACGGCTGATTTCAGCAATCAATCCATCAGCGCCGATAAAAATGGACCCTGTATAGTCGATACCCCTTTCGGGGTCGATGATTCTGCCGTTTCTGATAAGCAGCGACTCGTTCATGTTACTATCCTCTACCTGTCCGATACCGAACGGCCAGGCTGAAACCCCATTGCCTGAGCCTGTCGTTCAGTGTCAAAGAGCACCAGATTTTCTGTCTTGATTGTTTTGGCAAAGCGGCTTCTCGCACTGTGGTACTTTTTGTTATTGAGTTTCCCTTCATGCCAGTCAGCGCTGGCTACAAAGCCCGGTTCGAATCCATGTTCACAGTATACGCACCTGAGGGTTATGGGGTCACGACTGGTGATGAGAAACTCGGGAGTAAGGTATTTCGTTTCGGTTTCCTGTACCGAGACGCATTTCGGATTCGTGCACGTTACGCCGTATCCGCGATTGTACAGAGGGTAATTGACTTTTTTCTGCGATGAAGAGACGTCAGATGCCGTACATTCTTTGCAGCCAAGCAACTGAGCCAGCAAAGCCATCCGTATCGGAACGCCGTGTGCCGCCTGTTTGAAATACATGCTCCTCGGGTCGGTATCCATATCATAGGCCAGTTCATCAACCCGGGGAAGGGGGTGCATGACCATCGTTTTACTGAACTCTTTCCCTTTCATAAACTGCTGGTCGATAACCGGGAAATGACCGGTATTTCTTTCTTTTTCCGATTCTGAAAATCGTTCTTTCTGCGTTCGTGTCACGTAAAGGGCATCGACCCCTTTTCTCAGCTCGACTTCGATATTCACATCAGGCATCATGGCAAGCTGATGGGGGCTGCTCGGCGTCATATAGACGGCATCGAGAGGAAATGAAATATCCTGATTTTTCTTCTCATGCTGCAATTCGACATCGCCGCCGTATTCGGTGATGAGCTTTCTGATAACATTGGGAGGTACTTCCAGGCCCGGACTCGGACAGAACAATATGTTCGCTCCGAATTTCGCCAGGGCAAAGAGGAGTGAATGGGTAGTTCTCCCGTATTTCAAGTCACCCCAGAGAGCAATTTTCAACCCTTTCAGGGTATGCCGCTCCTTTTTAATCGTATACAGGTCAAGGAGTGTCTGAGTCGGGTGCTGGTGCCCGCCATCACCGGCGTTTATCACCGGTACGCCGGCATAATCGGCCACAACTTTTGCGGCGCCTTCCCAGGGATGGCGAATGACAATGATATCGGCATAACTGCCGATTATCCGCGCCATGTCGGAAAGGCTTTCTCCTTTTGCCAGCGAGGTCGATTTCACATCCGAAACACCGATGACATTACCCCCGAGGCGATGCATGGCGGCTTCGAAAGAGAGGCGGGTTCGTGTGCTGGGCTCAAAAAACAGGCTCGCCATGATTTTGCCCCGGCACACATCGGTTTGTCTGAAAACATCATTCTCAAATGTTTCTGCCAGTGAAAATACCCCTTCTATTTCATCCGTGGACAGATCATCGATTGTTACAAGGCTCCTTCCCGCTAAAGACATTGTTTCTCCTTTCGCACCTCTACTCCTTATCAATCTCGGGTTTGTTCCCTTTCAACGGGGTTTTTATAATCACTACTTCGTCAGTACCATCGACTTCTTTCAGTCTTACCTTTACGCTTTCGTGGCGGGCACTCGGTATGTTTTTCCCGACGTAGTCAGCTTTGATAGGCAGTTCACGATGTCCTCTATCAACAAGAACGACAAGTTGTATCGACGCCGGTCTCCCTCTGTCAATCAATGCGTCCATGGCAGCTCTGATACTTCTGCCGGTATACAGGACATCGTCAACCAGAATGACTGTTTTGTTTTCGATGTTCAGGGGTATGCTGGTGCGATTTGTGCCGTCAGGAAGTTCTTTATCCGTAACA
>CAYSQK010000233.1:0-3333 GCA_964433075.1 uncultured Dehalococcoidales bacterium | reverse complement strand
TGGGGATACTGGTGGAGAAACGACTTCACTACCATGTACAACCCGGACGATTCCTCATTCAACAAATCATCAACCATCCGGAACAAACCGGCGATGGCTGTCTTCGAGAAGTGGAGTCCGTAAGCCTGCCGGTGGTTTTGACGGTGGAATAGCTACGCCAACGATTTCATCCCGTTCAAATGGTAGGTGAGAAGCATTCGCAGATTGTCTTCAGCCCATTCCTGACTCCGGTAATCTTTCAGAATACGAACCAGACCATCGATATAGTTCGCCGCAATAATATCAAGAATGTACCTCTGGCTGATATTAACCCTTGCAATGCTGTCGGGACGGCGAACGGCTTCGACAAGGTGCGATTTCAGAATCGAGATTATCTCTTCTTTCGCCTTCTCGTACCCGGTACCGCGGCTCTTTTCGGTGATGATAATGAGCAGCTGCCGCTGGCGGTCATCCAGTTCAAGCAGCAGGGCAACCACCCTGTCGATAAACGATTGCAGGGTCTCTGCAGCAAACCCCTGTTTCCCGACTTCTTCGACTGAGTCACCGAAGATGTCTTTCACTTTTCGAAAAACGGGGTCGACAATACTTCCGAAAAGCTTCTCTTTGTCCGGGTAGTAGTTATAAATGTTACTGACGGTAACACCGGCATTTCGAGCGATTTTCCGCATCGATGCCTTCTCGTATCCCGATTCGAAAAATTCCTTGACGGCGGATTCTCTGATATTGTTTCTGATTTCGTCTTTCAATGTCTGCATAAAATAACACTCGTTCGTTATTTTAGCAATCGATACCATGAAAGTCAATAAGCGCTGATGATTTACCGACGATACTTCCTGATGTATTCCCGGAAGTTCCAGTTCGAGAAAAATGAGAGGGCTGCCTGCCTTCCGGATACATACAATGACTTACTCTTCTCACGGGAAATATCGAACTCGGTCGTCTTCACCCCGAGGGTCGGGATGGCAATAGTTCTGACAAAATCGCTTTCCTGGACATGACGGCTGTCATGCGCCTCCATCATCGTGCTGAAGAGAGCCGTCAGCATACTGACCGGCCCTTCGATTTCATGAGGCGACCCGGAATCAGGTTCGATGAGTTTAAACCCAAAGGTCGGCCATTCCGGTTCGCTGCCGTGGGTATCGAACAGCCACACCGGAAAATTGCTGAGGATTCCCCCGTCGACCAGATAATTCTTCCGGCCTGTTTTCACGTTCGTAAGCGAGACCGGCCGATAAAAGTACGGAATACTCATACTCATTCTGACGGCGAGAGCTACATTCAAATCTTCCGGAATCAAACCGTAACCCGTTATATCCTGAGGGAGGATGACAATTTTCCCGTCAGTGATATCCGAAGCGATAACCCTGAGTTTGAATCGATAGCGTTCGTCGGCTTCACCGGGAACGATGAGGTCACGGAAAGTCGTCACATTCTTCGCTTTCAGCAGTCCAGCAATCCATTCCTGAAAGTATTCGCCCCGGTAGATTCCTTTATTGATGAGAATGCTCGCAACCGGTCCGATTCCGGGGATACTGCTGGTTCCCGTCGGGTCTTTGAACTTCGTATAGTCGAGTGTGTCGAGTATGTCTTTGATTTCACTTGCGGTATATCCGGAGGCAACAAGGGCAGCCACGATTGCACCGGCGGACGTGCCGGCAACGTTCTGCCAGAGAACTCCTTTTTTTTCGGCAATATCGAGTGCACCGGCGAAACCGATGCCCTTAACACCCCCACCTTCGAAGACGGCATCGGCCCTTTTTTCCATCAGTTCGGTCATGCCCGTCAGTCCTTCGACCGGTCCGTAACGTCAGGAATCATTCGGACGACAAAATCACTCAACCGTTCAGTACTCACAACCGAATCACGCTGCGCCGGGAGCATGATCAGTTCGTCGTTACCGTGCTGTTCGACAGAAACCTTGAGTCTGAGTTCGATATCCTTCACCATGTACCCCGTCAATGAACCGGAAAGCGACTTTTCGAAATCAGCGACCATCATTTTCACCTTCTCCGGTTCAAGCCTGGCATCCTGTTCCTTCGCCGCGTTACTCTTCATCTCCAATATCAGCGCTTGAAGGTAATTCATCTCCGATTTTATTTCGGATATGGTACGCTCCGCTTCCGCTTTTTCCCGGGTACCTGCTTCAAGAGTGCTTCTCAGACGGTCCATTTCCTTGCGCATTTGTTCGGTCTGGAGGCGAAACGCGTCTCTTTCTTTTCTGACCGAATCTGACGCCGCCAGTAGTTTTTTATTTTCGGCAAGTGCCTGGTTCAGCTTTTCGGTAACGACTTCGCGCTTCTCTTCGACAGGTTTGATGGCAATCCTGTCTTCCGGCAGCTTCTTTACCATCTCTACCTGTTTCTCAACAGGCGATACAGGCTCACCTTTGGTATTAGCCGTTCGTTGTATTTTCAGAATGTTGATGTTCTTTTTTTGATTTGTCATGGTGATGTCCCGTTAGTCAGGCAGTACCATTTCCTTAAGGATCACTCCACTTTTATCTTCAACCGAGATAAGCCACTTATTCTGCTCTGCAACGAAGGTCGGTCTGACCTGCAGGTCTCCCTTTGTTCCGGCAAGTTTTTTAATGTCGGCGCGGTTAAGAATTTGTTCAATCATCCGGGCGGGTGTTTTTCCCGAAGGCGAGGTAGTCTCTCCGACAGGCACCCGTACAGGCTCTTCGAGCGTACTGACGTAGCTGATACGAAGCGTCGAAAGCAAACCGGGGTCGATGCCTCCGGTCCTGATTTCTTCTGCCGAGACCGGCATGACCATTATCTTCCCTTTATCCGAACCGACCGTTACTTTAATTTCAATATCCGCATTATTCAGGATAACATTCGAGTTGATATTCAAACCCTCTGTCAGCGTCCCCTGCGCTTCAGTCAACGATTTACCAGCGAGTTCGAGGAAACTTCCGAGTTCAATATTGTCCGGCATGTACTGCTCCTTATCGAAGGTTATTCGCCCGTGCTATTTCGTCACCGTATTCCTCACCGGTTCAATCCTCAGCGGCGGCGGCACCGGCACCAAAGTCGCAGTCAGTTTCGACGTCACCTTGAGGTCCTTGTTCAGTTTTCTCTCCATCTGAACACTGCTCGTATTGGCAAAAAGGGTTTTCTTTCCCTTCTCCGTACTGTCTTCGCTCTCGACGATATTCAAGTCAAGCGCGACTTCCACAGTTGCCTGCGAGAACTGATAGAACGTCGGCAGCATACCAAGTTCAAGGAGAGATACGTTCTGGGGGGTACCGTACTTGTATGTCACATTACCTTTTTCATCAATCGTTTCAGTGATATCCCGCACCACGTCAATACGTGTCTGCGAAAGTTC
>CAYSQK010000232.1:0-3364 GCA_964433075.1 uncultured Dehalococcoidales bacterium | reverse complement strand
GACCCGGACAATGTCGAAGTGCAGGGCAAGGTCATCGGCGTTATACGGCAGATGGAGTAGGCAGTTACTGAAGAAGTTGTCAGTTATCAGTTTACAGTAGACAGTTTACAGTAGACAGTTATCAGTTATCAGTTATCAGTAGAGAGTGACGCCGGTATCAACCGGATGCAGGCAGTTCCAAGAGCAGTTTTCATTGTTCTTCATTGTTTCCGATATTGGCAGGAATGAGTATGGATATAACTGACATCATACGGGCGGGACGATATTTCCATGATGCGGGGCTGGTGACGGCGGCGAGCGGGAACCTGAGTATCCGGTGCGGCGACAGGCTGTTGATTACCTGCACCGGCTCGGTGCTGAGAAATCTGTGTGAAAGCGACATCGTTACAACAGGCATCGATGCAGATGACGACAACACGAAACGGGCATCGTCCGAACTGGCGGTACACCGCGAGATATACCGCCGCACGGCGGTGAAAACAATTGCCCATGCCCATCCGCTTCACTCGACAGCCCTTTCGATGAAAGAGAGGAAAATCGTTCCGGTTTCTCCTGAGGTCCTAGTCGTGACAGGAGTGGTTCCGGTGCTCGGCTGGGGTATGGAGATACGGCCGGGGGGACTGGCCGATATCATTGCCGGGGCTTTGAAAAGTAATCCGATTGTGATGGTCCGCGGGCACGGTACGTTTGCTGCCGCCGATACGCTCGATGAGGCCTGCCGGTGCACGGTGTTGTTCGAGGATGACTGCCGCATACACCGTCCGGCGAAGCCGGAAGAGATGGTGCATTTCGGGTGAGAAAGTTTACAGTAGACAGTTACAAAAGAAGTTGTCAGTAGACAGTAGACAGTTTACAGTTTCATTTATATAGATTGCTTCGGTTCGGCTGTTGACGCCGAAACTCGCAACGGCGTTTCACGCCGGTTTACAGTATACAGTTCACAGTTTACAGTAAGAGAGACGATTTATCGAGATTGCCGCGGTTCACCTGTTGACGGTGAATCTCGCAACGGCATTTCATGCCGGTTTACAGTAGACAGTAAGAGAGAGGATGCGCATCCTCTCTTTTTGTTTTAACGGGGTGTCCGGTTATTTCTTTTTCTTCTTCTTTTTGACCGGTTTTTCCGGCTCGATACGCATGAGCTGGGCAATCAGCTTTTCCCGACTGCCGGCCTCAGCGAGGGCTGTTTTAAAGGTTGGGATGTAGTTAAACACCATGATAACGATAAGGATAAGGGCAAAGGTGACGTACGCCCAGGCCATGCCGGCGTGCATCAGCCCGCCGGCGATGGGAATGGTGAAAAACAGGGCGATATTGACCGAGAGCACCGGGTTGCGGGTGATGGCGATAATAAGGATGGTGATGGCGATGGCAATCAGCACCTCTCGCGTCATGAGGACGAGGAGGACACCGAGAACCGGGGCTATCCCGTTTCCGCCCCGGAACTTCAGGGAGAACGGCCAGATATGGCCGACAACGGCGGCGATACCGGCCAGCATCAGGAACAGGAGCATATCGACGACCGCGATGTCTTTCCCCATGCTGACCTCATTGAGGATGATAATCTGGGCAAGGATGACGGCGGCGATACCTTTCAGGATATCGACGACGGCAACGACGACCGCAGATATCTTTCCGACGTTCGTCCAGACGTTATTAGCCCCGACGTTCCCGCTGCCGATGGTGCGAATGTCCTTACCGGTGCGCAGTCGGGTGACGAGGAAGGCTGTCGGAATCGACCCGATGAGGTAGGCTATCAGTGCTGAGATTATGCCTTGAATCCACATTCCGGGTTATCCCTGTCGTTTATGAGCCGGCGTACAGAGGTGCATATAGGCGGGGTTGTTGCCCCGGATAATGTCTCCGTAGAGGGCCTGTATTTTTTTCGTTACGGCGCCGATTTCGCCGTTACCGACGGAACGACCGTCGATTTCCGCAACCGGTGTGATACTGGCGGCGGTACCGGTGAGGAAAATTTCATCAGCGTTATAGAGTTCAATCCGGTTGACGTGGCGTTCGACGACCGGTATGCCGAGCTCTTTTTCGAAGAGTTCCATGACGAGGTTGCGGGTGATGCCGATGAGACAGCCGTCGTAGGTGGCGGGGGTGACGACTTTCCCGTTTTTCAGGATAAAGATATTTTCGCCGCTGCCTTCGGCGACGTACCCGTCCGGCGTCATCATAATCGCTTCATCGCAGCCGTGTTCGATTGCTTCCGATTTGGCGAGGGCGTTGGTGACGTAGAGGCCGGTCAGTTTGGCGCGGGCGACTTCGGAGGGGAAGCGCCAGGATGAAACGCAGCACTTTACCTTTTCCGGAAGGTACGGGCCCCAGGGGAAGGCAAAGACCATGAAGTCGTTTTCGAGATTATGAAGGCGGACGCCGAGGGCTTCGGTGCTCTTGTAGGCGACCGGGCGGATGTAGATATCTTCTTCGAAGGCGCACTTGTCGACCATTTCGACCGTTATATTACATAACTCTTCGATTGAGTATTTGAGTTCGATTTTCAGAATATTACAGCCGTCGAGCAGCCGGCGGTAGTGGGCTTCGAGGGCGAAGAGGTAATTCTGTTTCTTTTCGGCATTCCAGTTGCCGCGGATACCTTCGAAAACGCCGGTCCCGTAATGGATGAAGTTGGTCATGACCCCCATTTTCGCTTCGGTGAGGGGGATAAATTTATCTTTATAAAACGCATACGATAAACCCATTGTCAGTAAACTCCTTTCGTGGTGCGATAATTATACTCTACTTTTCCTGAATGAGACAATCCGGTATTCCATAATAATGAGCCAGGTAAAAAAGAGGGGCTCCTCATCGAGAGGAGCCCCTCTTGGTTCCTTTTGCGACGAGAACTAGTCTCTCGTACCCATAATGGTAACGCTGCCGACGCCGCTGCCGGGGTTGAAGCCGAAGTTGTGGGTAAGACCGAGGGTCGGATTCTTCCTCTGACGGGGGCCGGCTTTGCCCTGAAGCTGTTTGTAGACTTCATAGAGCATTCTGATGCCGGAGGCGCCGATGGGGTGCCCGAAGGATTTCAG
The DNA here is from genome assembly GCA_964433075.1 of uncultured Dehalococcoidales bacterium. Lineage (GTDB taxonomy): Bacteria > Chloroflexota > Dehalococcoidia > Dehalococcoidales > UBA2162 > MGML01. The sequence goes on along the minus strand of CAYSQK010000232.1, from coordinate 326 downwards.
GCCGCCGTCGGGGTTGACCGCGAGGTCGCCTTTAAGGGTGAATCTGCCTTCGTTCTCATATTCCCAGGCGTGTCCGCGAGGGGCAAAACCGAGGTCTTCCATAATGACCATTTCGGTGATGCTGAAGCAGTCGTGGACTTCGGCGAGGTCGATTTCCTTGTACGGATCCTTGATCCCTGCCTGTTCGTACGCCTGTTGGCCAGCGCGGACGGTGGGTTCCATGTGGACCAGGTCGAAATCCTGCCTTAACCAGCCCTGTCTGGCGCCGACGGCAAGGCCGACACCTTTAACGAGGGTGTAGTCATCGCGGAAGTTCTTGGCCATAT
>CAYSQK010000231.1:0-3383 GCA_964433075.1 uncultured Dehalococcoidales bacterium | reverse complement strand
ATTGTCCCGATACTGATTTATTTGAAAACAGATAAGGACAATCGGGATTTTCAACTGCGCCCCGATTAAAATGCGGGATGAACCAGTTCACCTGTTGACGGTGAAACTCGCTCCGATAGTAGTAAAATTGTATTTGTCACAGTCGGGAGCTATCAATGGTGGGTTACGTCCTCCGTTTATTCATTATCAGACGATTGAACAATGGGTATCGGTACCTTTCGTTTTGAACGGACTTCACCCACCCTACGCGGGGGTTGACGAAGTCATAGACAGTTACTGAAGAAGTTTACAGTTACAAGAGAAGTGAACAGTTTACAGTAGACAGTTTACAGTTACTGAAGAAGTTTACAGTTTACAGTTTTCAGTTATCAGTAGGAAAGAGAGACGATTTGTTGAGATTGTCCCGATACTGATTTATTTGAAAACAGATAAGGACAATCGGGATTTTCAACTGCGCCCCGATTAAAATGCGGGATGAACCAGTTCACCTGTTGACGGTGAAACTCGCTCCGATAGTAGTAAAATTGTATTTGTCACAGTCGGGAGCTATCAATGGTGGGTTACGTCCTCCGTTTATTCATTATCAGACGATTGAACAATGGGTATCGGTACCTTTCGTTTTGAACGGACTTCACCCACCCTACGCGGGGGTTGACTGATTTATTTGAAAACAGATAAGGAAAATCGAGGGTCTGCGACAATGACGCAACTATCAGCCGATTCATTGACCGGCGTTCTCAGATACGATAAAGTATAATAGCGTTACGGCGGTATTCAGAAAGTGAAACAATCCCCTGATGCCGGTATCGTACGGTATCCGTTCTGCAACGGAAAATAATAAAGAATAAACATGGGTGACCAGTTACAATATGACATACCGACACATTTCGACGGTTAAGAGGAAAGTCCGTCCTCAATCCGCGATGCTGATTCTCTACGGCGATTACCTGCTCGAACCGCACATGGAACTGGGAATCGGGAGCATCATTACCCTTTTCAGCAACTTCGGCCTGTCCGACCAGGCGGTCAGGTCAGCCGTTTCCCGCATGTGCCGTTCCAACCTGCTGAAGGTGAGGAGCGAGGGGCGAAAAAGCTACTACTCACTGACGGATTACGGGCACAGCCTGTTAAGGACGGGCGCTCAGCGCGTTTTTGTCCGGAAAGACACGGAGTGGGACGGGTACTGGAACATCGTGACCTATTCGATCCCCGAAGACAACCGGAAAACGAGAGATATTCTCCGGCGGGAGCTTGACTGGATGGGGTACGGCGGGCTGTGCGGGGCGACGATGATTTCACCGTACGACCTTTCCCGGGAAGTGACCGAACTGGCCGAGAAACTGGGCATAGGCGATTGCGTCAACATTTTCCGGGCAAACCAAATCGGGAATTCAGACGCCCGAAAAATCGTTTCTTCCTGCTGGGATCTGAACAAAATCCATGTGATGTACGCCGAATTTCTCGAACAGTACGAACCGATGTACGGGGAGTTCCTGAAACGCGTTCAAAGCGGGGAAGCAATACCGAGCAGCGAGTACTTTTCCGAGCGTTTCATGCTGATACACGACTACCGGCGGCTGCCGTACTTCGACCCGGATTTGCCCGAGCAACTGCTGCCGAAGGGCTGGCTGCGCCCCCGGGCAACGAAGCTGTTCAACGACTACCAGGAACTTCTGGCGGTAAAGGCGAGGGAGTATTTCAACCTGGTTATCAGCGATTATGAGGCGGGGCGGTAATACCGACGCACGCTACGAATCAGCGGATGATTCAGGCTACAGCAGGCCGCGGCGTTCGAGGACGGGAAGAGGGTCGACAAAGTGCCGGCGGGCCCATTTCGTGATTGATGTACTGCCGAAGGCGAGCGAAAGCAGTTCGCTGAAATAGAGGACAGGTACCGGCGGGTTTTCACTCCTGACCGGCTGGCGCATGTCGAGATTGAGCTGGCAGATACCGCAGGCGCAGACAATGGCGTCCGCCCGGGCTTCCCGCGCTCCCTGTACGATTTTGTTGGAGAGTTTGGAGACGATGTCCGGAGAAGGAATCGATAACGACCCGCCGCAGCAGTCGACCTTGTACGACCAGTCGACTACCTCTGCCCCGGCAGCCTCACAAACGGCATCCATGATACCCGGGTTTTCCGGATTGTCGAAACGGGTCACCGCCGGCGGACGGACGAGGTAACAGCCGTAGTAGGGGACGACCTTCAGCCCTTTCAACGGCTTGACGGACACGGCCCTGATTTTTTCAATTCCGACTTCGTGATACAGGATTTCCAGGATATGTTTCGAGGGGTGGGCGAGGCGCAGCGGCAGGCCGATGTCATGTTCTATTTTCTGTTTCATCACGGGGTTATTCCCGAGTTCATATTCGGCGTTCTTGAAACGTAACGAACAGGCCGGGCAGGGCGCCGCCACCGGCAGGTCCATTCGTTCAGCGAGGGCGATATTCCGCCCCGGGAGAGCGAGCGACAGCTCACGGCTGATAACGTGGGCGGACGAAGCGCCGCAGCAGGTCCAGCCGGGGATATCAGTGAATTCGATGCCGAGAAGGGACGACGTTTCCCTGACGGATTCCTCATATTCGGCTGATGTCGAACCGGCGGTACATCCCGGGAAATAGGCGTATTTCATAACCGTTTACCCCTGCTCCTTTTTGTTCCGGATGAACACCCGCCGGAAGATACCGCGCATGTCCGAAAACGAGTGCCGTTTCAGCGACGGAACGGATACTTTGCCCCGCCGCATCATGCCGATTGCCATGGCGGCGAGTTCTTTAAATTTTGCCGGAGACAGGAAATCAAAGCTCCGCAGTTCAAAATCGGCCATGAGGAGAGCTTCGTCGACCCTGCCTTTCAGCTTAATCTGGTTGACGAAGGCTTTGTGAAAGTCAAGGTATTTCCTGCCGGCTTTGTTCATGCCTTTTTCACCGGATTCACTCCTGAGGAGGTCCATCAAAAGGGTGATATCGATATCATTCGGGCAGCGGGTGGCGCAGGTTTCGCAGGAAGCGCAGAGCCAGATGGTGGAACAGCCGAGAACGGTATCACGCAACCCCAGTCTGACAAGGTGGATTATCTGGTTGGGGTAGTAATCCATGACATACGCCAGGGGACACCCGTCGCTGCACATGGAGCACTGGTAACACCGATTGAGGTTATGCACTTCACCCGCCAGGCGGACGGCGAATTCGTTATCCCGCGGGGGGGTTGGTTTCGTTATCACTGGCAGCGACACCGGCTTTTCCTTTCTTTTTGACGGAGGGTTTTTTGTCACGCAACGTCTGTAACTGCTCTTTCTGCTCATCGGTGAGAACGAGGCGGCCGAGTCCGGAAATTTTCGACGTATATTCCTGAATGAGGCGGGCGTAGGCGGCGCCTTCGGCGG
>CAYSQK010000230.1:0-3383 GCA_964433075.1 uncultured Dehalococcoidales bacterium | reverse complement strand
CATACGCGATGGTATCTCGTGACTGGAGTTCAGACGTGTGCTCTTCCGATCTCCCGGAAATCGTCGATGCCATCAGCGTCGGGCTTTCCAATAACCTGAAACTCCTGCTCGGTCTGGCTGTCGTCGTCATGGCACTTATCCTGTTTACCCTTTTCAGAGTGCGATGGCGGCTTCTCTCGCTGGTCATGGTGGGCATGAGCGCTCTCTGGACATTCGGTCTCATGGGTTACATATCCATCCCGCTGACGATGACATCCATGGCAGTACTACCGATACTTATCGGCCTTGGAATAGATTTTTCTATTCAGTTTCATAACCGGTACCAGGAAGAAATCGTCCGCTGCGCAAATGTTAACGAAGCGGTCGTGGCGTCGATGTCCCGCATGATGCCTGTCGTCGGTATCGCCCTGCTGGCAACGGTAATCGGATTTGTCACGTTATTTATCTCCGAAATCCCGATGATTAAAGATTTCGGAATCGCTTTGACGATAGGTATCTTTTTCAGCTATCTGATAGCGTTGTTCGTCCTCAACAGCGTCATTCTCATCGGTGACAGAAATGTCCCGATGCCACGGCTTCGCGCTTCCGCAACGCGGGCGACCGGCCGGGCTGAACGTATCCTCATCAGGTTCGGCAGGCTGGCTATCAGCCATACCTGGTGGATTGTCATCATTTCACTGTTGTTTGCCGCCGGCGGCGGATGGGTCGACCATCTCATCAAGGTCAATACCGATTACGAAACACTGATGCAGCAGGACAGTGAAGCGCTGAAAGAAATCAGAAAACTCAGGGACATCCTCGGCATCGGCGGTTCTATCACCTTCATCATCGAGGCTGACGACATAACCTCTCCGGAAATTTTGACATGGATGAATATGTTTCAAAATACCGTCACCGGTACCCATGAAGAAATACTGACGGTAAACAGTCCTGCCACAATTATCAGCCAGGCATCCGGAGGAATTATTCCGGATGAGGAACAAATCGATACAATACTCGCAAACACCCCGGTCTTTTTCCGGGACCAGGTTATCTCGGAAGACGCCGGAACGGCAGGTATGACATACACGCTGAAGTACATTACCCTGGAAGAGGTTAACCGGCTCATCGATGAAATCAAAGAGACGGCTGCACCTCCGGACGGGGTAAGCATTTCGCCCGTCGGCAGCATGGCTATCGGAGCAAAGATAATGGACTCTGTCGTAGGCTCCCGCATGACCATGAACCTGATATGCCTCGGCGCCACATTCCTGGTGTTACTCTTGGTGTACAGAAGACTGGACCGCACGATTTTCACCGTCATTCCGGTGGCACTCGTCATTGCCTGGTCATCACTCGACATGTATTTAACCGGCATTCCGATTAACCCGTTAACCGCCATCCTGGGGGTACTGGTCATCGGTATCTGTACCGAGTACATGATACTGCTTACGGGGCGTTACGAAGAGGAAAAAGAAGGGGGATTACGGCCGAGAGAAGCGATGGCAACGGCCATATCCCGCATTGGTAAAGCAATTATTGCTTCATCGGTAACAACGCTCGGAGGATTCGGCATCCTCATCGTCTCCGATTTCGTATTGATACGAGATTTCGGCATCGTTACCCTGCTGGGGGTTTTGTTATGCCTGCTGATAACGGTAACGGTAATGCCGGGTGTTATTGCCTGGTATGACACATTCAGGTTAAGGATACAAGAGAAACGGAAGGCGTGACACTACGCTGACGTCCGGCAATTATAGAGAACGGCGCCGGTCCAGGTGATACAATCGCTGCGAAACTGCCCCGGCAGACCGAGCGTTTGTACAAGCGCCATGACATCGATTCCGATGGCCTCCAGCGATGCCCGGGCTTTTTTGGGATGGCGGCACGGATGTCCGGTAACGACGCCGCAGGTTTTACACAACCCGCAGTTACCGCCAATCAGTCCCCAGGTATCTGTAATGCCATGGTCGTGAAGAAAGGCTTCGACCTTCAGCACCATTTTGTGGAATTCTTTTTTAGTTCGCACGACTTTTTTCACGTTTTCAGGACGGACATCCATAGCTTTCGAATACTGAAGGAGAAAGGCACAGGAATATTTTTTCAGTTTCAGGGCTATCTCTTCAAGTGTTCCGACATCCGGCGGGCACATATAATTCCGGCCATAGCTGCCGCATTTGTTTTCCAGGCAATAGCCTCTGATTTTCTCTTCCGGTACAAGCAATGCAGGGTTAAATTCCATGCAGACTGTCAGTCCACACTTTTCGGTTAATTTCCGGAGTTCACGTTCGTCAATCATGATCTTGTAATGACATTATACCCTATCAGGAAATCACGACGCTAATACCGAGGATAATCTGATAAATTCCGAAACCGGCCAGGGCAACGGCCGAAACTCCCACCAGTATCCGGCTTATACGAGAACCGGTATTCCTGATGACCCCGAACAGAATGATGTACGCCGCCGAGACGAGAACAATCGAACCGTAGAACCCGGCCAGCACCAGTATGCCTGTGACCGGGCTTTCCCGCCAGGCATTCAATACCAGCGGCCCCATCACCAGGCTCCATTCGATATACGGATTCGGATTGAGCAGATTGATGGTTACGGCTTTCATGAATGTCTTCGCGGGTGATGATGAGACTTGTTTCACTTCATCAAACTTTTTAAAAGTCTGCGCCGCCTTCCATGCCAGATAGAGTAAAAAAAGGCCTCCGCCAAGTCTCAGAACAGTATTAAACCAGTCAGGGAGAACGTTCAGAACGAAAAGAACCAGTGCAATTATCGGGATATCGCTGACCAGATACACTGCGGCCAGGGGGAGCGAGCGTTTCCAGCCGTGGATGAGCGACTGCGATACTAAATACAATTGAGTCGGACCGGGCTGCACCGCCGCCGCAAACCCCATCGTTATACCGAGAAGCAGTTGAATAATCAGTGTTCGAGACCTCTACCGTTCTTCAAGCATTGAGCATAAATATTCATAGTGTGTATTATATTCAGTTGCCATTGTCATAGCAATTTATGATAATGGTATCAAAATCACCTTATTGAGAATGGAATATGAAGACATGTACCGCCTATATTGAACAAGACTCGGAACAGGATTGTATGTCAGCATTGTCCCCGGTATTCCAGGTGCCCATACTCAGGGAACTGCGCTCGATGAGCTTCGGGATAACCTGAAAGACGTTCTTGCATTATGCCTCGAAGAATAAGTGCCTGGTCATTTTCCATTTCTTCTCCAGGGCAAAAACGACAACAGGCAATAAAAGGCCGGGTGTAAAAACCCGGCCTTTACTACTTTTATTCGAGTTAATTGTACACGCCGTACTCACGGGTGAAGTCAATCATGGCAGATCGGAAGAGCGTCGTGTAGGGAAAGAGTGTAGGATAGGGTGTA
>CAYSQK010000229.1:0-3389 GCA_964433075.1 uncultured Dehalococcoidales bacterium | reverse complement strand
CGGCAGCCGACAATCGAGCCGAAAGATACCTGATGGGTATATTCCGGACCTTCGCCGTAGGTGCCTTTGTACGGGCCTTCGGGGATGACGAATTTACTGCGGCAGTGAACGCCGCACCCGTAACAGGCAGCCATGCCGGTGACGTACTCATCGATGGCTTCGACTTCGACAGCGTCGGAGTTTTCCATCTGGCCGTAGAGTGAATTATAGGCGTTGACCAGTCCCTGGGTATTGGTGGCGCTGAAGATGGAGGGCGTGCCCAGTCTCCCCTGTGTCTGGCTGACCTTCGACCCGGTTACCTGGGTCATGAATTCACGGCCGTAATCGAGCGCTTCTTTCGGGTGAGCCAGGGTGACATCGAGCGTGCCGCGGGCAGCGATTGCCTTGACGTTCTTCGAGCCGAGGACAGCGCCCATGCCGGTCCTGCCGCAGGAATTTTTCAGGCCGGTCATGACATTGGCAAAGCGCACCAGTTTTTCTCCGGCAGGGCCGATGACCATCGCTTTGACCTCGGTATCGCCGAGTTCGTCGCGCAGCGCCTGCTGGCTTTCTTTGACTGTTTTCCCCCATATAGCCGCGGCGTCGCGAATCTCTATATCATTGTTGTGGACGAAGAGATAGGAGGGTTGCGGGGCTTTGCCGAACAGGACGAGGTGGTCGAATCCGGCGAACCGCAGTTCCGGAGCGAAAAATCCGCCGCCGCTGCTGCTGCCGAGAAACCCGGTCAGGGGCGATTTGGCGCAGATGTGGGTGCGGGAGGAGGCCGACGCCGGCGTGCCGACGAGCATGCCGGCGCTGATGATACAGACATTATCCGGACTGAGCGCGTCGACATTCGGTTTCAGGAGGTGGTAGAGGAGAAACACGTCAAGGCCGCGCCCGCCGAGGAATTTTTTCCGCAGTTCGAGAGGGACGGGGCGAATATCAATCGTGCCGGCGGTCAGGTCGATGAAAGCGATTTTTCTATTCAGAGCCATGGTATTCCTCTCTTTCCGGTTCGGTATTCTGCCAGACCGGGCCGCGTATGCGGGGTGTGTCCGGACCGAGAATCCAGGACAGCCGCCAGGCGTAGCCGCACTTCGGGCACTGCGCCTGGAGAGCGCCTTTTTCGAAGGTTATTCTCTCGAAGCAGTTCAGGCAGCGAATCGAGCCGGTCGTCCGGTTGTGAGTCAACTGCTGCATGGTCGATTCATTCTCTTTTGTCATGGTCTGCTCCGTCGTCAGATTATTTTATACTCTTTCAAATATTTTAACATATATTCAAAAATTTGAATAGTATTAAAATATGATATCAAATATGAGAAAAACGAAAAATATGACCGTAACATATTGAAAAATACGAGAGATTATTCACTAAAAAGAGCCTGCTATTTGAATGCTGTTAAAAATATTGATGCATTATTGGAATAGTGATAGAATGAACCTGATGAAAAAACAGAAGTATACGGCGCAGAAAAACGAGATTCTCGAAAAAGCCAGAGACCTTTTCTGGAAAAAAGGGTATGACGGCACGAGCCTTAAAGATATCGCTGCCGCCTGCGGTTTCGAGACCACCAACATTTACTACTACTATAAAAACAAGGAAGAAATCCTTTTCGAGGCGCTCAATGTCGAACTCGTTCACCTGGTGGAGGACACCGGCCATCTTAAAAATCCCGAATCGAAATCGGCTGTCGAGCGGCTGCGTCTCTTTATCGACATTGAAATCAAGAAACACCTCGGTGAGCACCGGCTTCAGGGTATGCTTATCGATTCCGAGTTGAGTAACCTGAGCGCGCCCCACCGGCGAAAAATCGTTGCCCTGCGCAACAAGCACGATGAAATACTCTCTCAAATCATCACCGACGGTATCGAAGAAGGCGTTTTCAGAGATACGAATGTCAAGCTGACGGTCTACACCATTGCTTCGGCCATCATTCGGAGCCGAATCTGGTATTCGCCTTCGGGGAGTATTTCTCTTCAGGAATATTCTGATTTCCTCTTCGATTTTGCTTTCCGCGCCGTTAAAGCCGGATAGCGTTTACCGCTGCTTTCCCCTTCCTGAAAACAAACGTAAGAATGTGACGGGAAAAACTACGTATAAATCGTCTGATTGTTGACAAAAAGTGTCAGAAAATCTATTCTTGACATGAAAGAATGAGCCTTGTCGTGAGGGCTCTCGAGTGACAATCGGAGGGATGAGATGACCGAACGTACAAAGACCTTTTTTACCGCCTGCGCTCTCTGCTACCACAGTTGCGGAATGGAAGTGACCGTACAGGATGGAAAGGTTGTGGGTGTTAAAGGGCAGGATTCTCACCCGATGAACAAGGGGCAGCTGTGCCCGAAAGGGATGGCGGCCGTCGACCACCTCTATCATCCCGACCGGCTCAAGTATCCGTTGAAGAAGGTTAACGGAAAATTCGAGCGGATTTCCTGGGAGCAGGCTGTGACCGAAATTACCGATAAGCTGATTGACCTGAAGGAGAAATACGGGCCTTCGGTACTTGCCTTCTTCGTCGGCTCGGTCGGCGTCGAAAATTACGAGATGGTTTCGCTCAGTCACCGGTTTAAATCCGCGTTCGGTTCGCCGAACTATTTTTCCGTGGAGAGTATCTGCTACCGTATGAGAATACGGGCGCGGCAGATAACCTTCGGGAAGTACCCGGTCGAAGAACTTGACTCACCCTTGTATATTCTCTGGGGACATAACCCGCACGCCTCGGATTTTCCTCTCCAGGTAGCCATTGAAGAAAACCTGAAAAAAGGCTCGAAGGTCATCGTCATCGACCCGCGCCGCATACCCTTTGCCGACGATGCCGAGATGTACCTGGCGATTCGGCCGGGGACAGACGGAGCGCTGGCGCTCGCCTGTATCAATGTCATCATCGAAGAAAAACTCTACGATGCCGAATTCATCGAGAAATACACCATCGGCTTCGAGAAACTGGTCCCGCACGTTACACCGTACACGCCCGAATGGGCGGAAAAGATAACCTGGATAAAGGCCGATGATATCCGGCGGCTGGCCCGTTTCATCGCCACGAAGAATGCCGGTATCTACCAGGGCACTGCCTGCCTCGACCAGCAGGCGAACGGCAGTCAGAACGACCGGCTGACATCGATTCTCCAGACGATTACCGGTAACATCAACGTGCCGGGCGGCTGGGTCATCAGCCCGCGGCTGCGACTTAAAGACGTCAGCCTCCCGACGCCGGAGAAGCCGCTGGGAGTCGATGACTACCCCCTGTTCTACGAGCTGTGGGGGAGGATAAGCCCGTACGGTATTCAGACGATGGTGCCGGAAAGCATTCCGGACAAGCTGAAAGCATTCATTGTGGCCGGCGGTAACCCTCTCGTAACCATGCCTGACTCCAACGCCCTCACCGAAGCTTTCGATAAGCTCGAAC
>CAYSQK010000228.1:1977-3393 GCA_964433075.1 uncultured Dehalococcoidales bacterium | reverse complement strand
TTTTCCTTATCTATGATTATCAATTACTATCGGGGCGAGTTTCGGCGTCCACAGCTGCTCGCACCCCGTATGAACGTCAGTGAATCGGGGCGAACTGGTTCATCCCGCATTTCAATCGGGACGCGGCAATCTCCCCCTCGCGTCATTGCGAGCCATGCGTCCACAGCAGGCGCGGCAATCTCAACAAATCGTCTCTCTTTCCTACTGATAACTGAAAACTGTAAACTGTAAACTGTAAACTTCTTCAGTCCCTGCCACCCACCACCAAACAGAACCAGAATGACATTTTCTTGACATTATTCCCCCGCTCGCATACAGTTCCACTAACAAAAAAAACAGGAGAGACTGATGGCACTGACTATCTACCCAACTGGGACAACGGTATACCGCCCTGAAAAATGCTGGAACGGCTACACCATTTACCAGTCCGCCATGTTTTCGAACAAAAGCTCCTCCGCCATTCTCATCGATATGAACGGGAATGTCGTCAACCAGTGGAAGGGGATAGACGGCATGCCGAACCGGATACTGCCGGGCGGGTACGTCATGGGCAATACCGGGTCGCGTAACGAAAAGTACGGTTTTCAGGACCAGCTCGACCTCGTACAAATCGACTGGGAAGGCAACATCGTCTGGAAATTCAACCGCTGGGAACTCGTCAAAGACCCCCGCAGCAAGGCGCAGTGGATGGCCAGGCAGCACCATGATTACCAGCGGGAAGGCAGCCCCACCGGTTACTACGCGCCGGGGATGGCGCCCTTTACCGATAAAGGCAATACCCTCATTCTCTGCCATACCAATCTCTATAACAAAAGCATCTCCGAAAAACTCCTCCTCGATGATGTCATCATCGAAGTAACCTGGGACGGAAAAATCGTCTGGGAGTGGAAATGCAGCGACCATTTTGAGGAATACGGCTTCGGTGAGGACGCGAAAAACGTCCTCTCCCGCACGCCCGGCATGTTCGGTGAAAGTAAGAGAGGCGGCGACTGGATGCACATCAACTCCATATCGACCCTCGGGCCGAACAGGTGGTATGACGCCGGTGATGAGCGTTTCCATCCGGACAACATCATCTGGGACAGCCGTCAGTCGAACATTATCGCCGTTATCGAAAAAAAGACCGGGAAAATCGTCTGGCAGATTGGTCCGGAGTACAACACGAGCCCCGAGTTGCGAAAACTCGGCTGGATAATCGGCCAGCACCACGCCCATATGATACCGCGGGGCCTTCCCGGCGAAGGCAACCTGCTCATTTACGATAACGGCGGTTCGGCCGGTTACGGCGTATCGAATCCGGGCGCCCCGAACGGCGTCGGTACCGCCCGGCGTGATTTCTCCCGGGTGCTTGAGCTTAATCCGCTCACCCTCGAAGTCGTCTGGACCAACCAGCCGGCCGGCGGGCCGGGTGCTCAG
>CAYSQK010000228.1:0-1967 GCA_964433075.1 uncultured Dehalococcoidales bacterium | reverse complement strand
CCGGGGTCGCCGCCGTCGAAGAGCCTCCGTATTTACAGCGGTCACATCAGTTCGGCGCAGCGGCTGGTAAACGGCAATACCCTCATTAACGAAGGGGCGAGCGGCCACTTCATCGAAGTGACGCCTGAGCTCGATGTCGTCTGGGATTACGTCAGCCCTTACTTCAGTAAGCGCGGCCTGATGAATCACGTCTACCGCGCCTACCGGGTGCCCTACGACTGGGTGCCCCAGGTTGAAAAACCGGCGGAAATCGCCCTGCCGGAAATTGACATCACCACCTTCCGGGTGCCCGGCGCCCCGAAAACGAAAGTCCTGAAAACCACCCGAATCAGGTAAAACAGGGAAACGAAGAGCCGGGCTCGTTTGAGTCCGGCTCTTTTTTTTATTACCGTCGTTGCGCGTCGTTGCGTCGCGGCAATCTCGATTATTTATACACGCCGTAATCGTGGGTGAAGTCGATCATCGCTTTCAGGTTTTCCGGTTTGACTTCATCCGTCGAACTGCGCGGCGAGAGAATGAACCCGCCGTCCTTGCCGATGTCGTCGATGAGTTTCTTGCAGTAATCCTTGACGTCGTCGACCGTTCCCGCCTGGAGCAATGTCGAAGGAATGTTCCCCTGGAGGCAGTGATGGCCGCCCAGGATTTCCTTGGCTTTATAGATATCGGTCGAATCGAGTCTCACCAGCATCTTCCCCTTCGGCAGGTCGAGCAGGTATTCGAGCTTCTTGGTGAAATCACCTTCGAAGAACACGCACATCGTCCCGCCGAGTTCGAGCCTGTTTTCAATCACCTTCTTGAAGGAAGGCCAGTAGAACTGTTCGAACTGCTTGTTGGACATGAAATTGTCGGAACCGCGGGTGTTCGTCATGAACAGCCTGATGTAACCGTTCTCGCTCGGAGGAGGCAGGGGTGCCGAGATGGAACGTTCGAGAATGATTTCAACGGCCTTGTTGATTTTGTCCGGATGGCGGTACATGTCCACCATCGTTCCCTGCATGCCGCGGAGGGAATGGGAAACCATATCGAACGGCGGCATGGCCGCGCCCTGGAAATAGGTCGGGTGACCCATGTCTTCCATCATTTTCGCAAATTTCATTGAGGTTTCGCCGAATTTCCTCGCTTCTTTACCGTACTCGATGAGCGTCATAATCGAGGCTTCCACCTCGGGGTCCGCCATCGCCATCCCCAGCATGTTGGCGCTCATGCCGCCCATCATGCCGGACAAATCAGGTAATTTCGCCAGGCCCAGCAGTTTGTCGCTGACGCGGGGGATATACTTCGTCAGCATGTAGTTCGCCCGGTCGTCCAGCCATTCGTCCCATTCGTTGCCGAACATGGCGTCCACTTCGATTGACTGATGCCCTTTCCATTCATCGATTCCGTAGCCGGGCCATCGCATCGTTTTCAGGGCCAGTATTTCCTGGGCCTTGCCGGGTGACGGGTTCTGCGGGTATACCAGATCCGCATTGAAGTCACGCAGCGTCTTCTTGTACGCTTCATGCCACGCCTCATGGTCGTAGTAGGCTGCCGATGACGGGACATTGCAGTATTTGCCGGGGAAATACCCCATGCCGCAAATGATGGGCACCCTGTCGGGAGTCTCAAGAGCAATTGCCTTGTGAATCCGGTCTTCCTTTTCTTTCCTGAGCTGTTTCGCTGTCTTTCCTTCAGCGATTATCTCATCCATAATTCACCTCCGCTTTTTATTATTGAATACAAAATATGATACTATTTAGTTGCGTCATTGTCGTAGACCCTCGATTTTCCTTATCTGTTCTTACATAATTCAGTATCGGGACAATCTCAACAAATCGTCTCTCTTTCCTACTGATAACTGAAAACTGTAAACTGTTCACTTCTCTTGTAACTGTAAACTGTAAACTTCTTTTGTAACTGTCTACTGACAACTGTCTACTGTAACCCATGTCTCCAGTCTTTACCCTCTTTCCCTCTCCCTTGACGGGAGA
>CAYSQK010000227.1:0-3400 GCA_964433075.1 uncultured Dehalococcoidales bacterium | reverse complement strand
AAATCCAGCGAGGAGTGAGTGAATGGGACTCGATAAACAGGAACTTGTAAAACTGTACCGGACGATGTTAACTATCCGCCGGTTCGAGGAAAGGATTGCCGAAGAATTTGCGAAAGGGAATGTCCTGGGGTACGTTCATCTGTCAATCGGTCAGGAAGCAGTCCCGACGGGGGTCTGTAATAACCTGAGGATAACCGACAGGATTGTCAGCAGCCACCGCGGGCACGGCCATACAATTGCCAAAGGCGCCGATGTGAGGCGGATGATGGCGGAAGTGTTCGGCAAGAAGACAGGCTATTGTAAAGGGAAGGGCGGTTCGATGCATATTGCTGATTTCAGTATCGGCATGCTTGGAGCGAACGGTATTGTCGGCGCCGGGTTGCCGATTTCTCTGGGGGCGGCGCTGGCGGCGCAACTCGAGAAAAAAGGCGGCGTTGCGGCGGTCTTTTTCGGTGACGGTGCGACGCAGGAAGGTGAATTCCACGAGTCGTTAAGCCTGGCGTCAAAATGGAAATTGCCGCTCCTCTTCGTTTGTGAAAACAATAAGTGGGCTTCTCAAATCCCGGATACGACAGGGCTGACGGTGAAGGATATCTACAAGAAGATGGCTGCCTATGACATGCCGGGGGAAGTTGTCGACGGGAATGACGTGGTGGCAGTGAACGAAAAAGCCGGCGAACTGATTGCGAAAATTCGCAGCGGCAGCGGACCAATACTCCTTGAATGTAAAACCTACCGCTGGCGTTCCCATTTCGAATCAATGCCTGACCCTCGGCCCCGCGAACAGATAGAAGAATGGAAGAAAAAGTGCCCGGTAGCGGCGATGGAACGGCGGCTGCTGGCTGACAGGGTGGTTACCCAACAGGAACTGTCCGATATCGACAGGGAGGTTCTGGCGAAAATCGACGAAGCGGTCCGGTTTGCCGAGGAAAGCCCATTCCCGGCTCCGGAAGATGCGCTCGAAGACGTCTATTCCGAATAACGAAACGACACATGAACAGGAGACATTCATGAGGATAATCAGGTATGACCAGGCAACGCAGGAAGCGCTTCAGGAAGAATTCCGGCGGAATAAAAAACTGATTCATATTGCCGAAGACCCGAACCCGGAACTATCAGAAGAATTCGGCGATGAGCGGGTGCGGCTGACGCCGGTATCAGAATCGGCCTTCGTCGGTGCGGCAGTCGGACTGGCCGGCTCCGGTTTCCCGGTAGTTGCCGATGTCCGCATGGCGACGTTTGCTTTCGTTGCCTTCGACCAGTACGTTAACCAGGCAGCCAAGATAACCTACATGTTCGGCGGGCAGGCGAAATTCCCCATCCTGTACCGGCAGAGGAACGGGCTTGGCGCTTCGGCGGCTGCCCAGCATTCGGTTAACCCGTACTCGATGTACATGAATGTTGCCGGATTGAAGATAATCATTCCATCGACTCCCTACGATGTAAAAGGTCTTCTGAAAACAGCTCTTCGCGACAATAACCCGGTGATTTCGTTCGAGCACATGAAGCTGGGCGATGTCATGGGAGATGTGCCGGAGGAGGAGTACCTGATTCCATTCGGTGAAGCAGCGGTCAAGAAAGAGGGGGCGGATGTTACACTGGTTGCGATATCTCTGATGGTTTATGAAGCAATGGCGGCTGCCGAAGAACTTGAGAACGAGGGTATATCAGTCGAGGTAATCGACCCCCGAACCCTCGTCCCTCTCGATAAAGATACGATACGAAAATCGGTGCGGAAGACAGGGCGGCTGGTGGTCGTTGATGAAGCCTGTCAGACGTGCAGCGCGGCGTCCGAGATAGTTTCGCTCATCGTCGAAGACCCTGAAACGTTCAGGGTGATGAAAGCGCCGGCAGCCCGGGTATGCGGGCTCGATGTCCCGGTGCCGTTCAGCCCGCCGATGGAAAAGTACGCTATTCCGGATAAAGAGAAAATTATCAAAGCGGTCAGGGGAGCGATGCATTACCGGTAATATATATAATGTAGCTATCCCGGTTTTTTCACGAGCAGGCAGATATTCCGGGAGAAATACTTGACCGGGAAACGGTACGAGTGTTCGGGGCGGGATTCCAGCAGAAGGAATCCCGCTTTTTTTACCAGTTTTTCGGCTTCCGGAAACGAGAAGAGGTAATAGTAACGGTAGACGGTTTCGTCTTTGATTTTCCACGGTACGAGTGGTTCTTTTCCCCTGAAGCGGAATTTCGACTGCCAGTAATTCCAGAGGGTGATGAAGGCTTCGCCGCCTGGTTTCAACACCCGGAACAGGTCATTGAGAGCAGAAAGGCGGTCGGCAGGATTGTCGATGTGGTGATAGGTGGCGACGGCGATGGCGTGGTCGAAGGTACTTTCGGAAAACGGCAGGCGTCTGATATCTCCCAGAAAGAGAGCGGGGTCGAAGTCGAACTTTCGGGCGTACTTCCGGGCGTGGTCGAGCATCTGTCCGGAAAAGTCGATACCGTACAGATGAAAAGCCGTTTTAAAGGGAAGAAAGTCCGGCCCGTGGCCGCAGCCGATGTTGAGAAGGCTGCCGCCGCGCCATCGTTCAGCCAGTGATTCAAGCTCGGAGCGAAAAATCGACCAGTGCCGGTAGTTATACCAGCCGGGGGCAATTCTATCGAACGCTTCCTGTGTCACGGTGAAATCCTTTTTCCTTTTCAGGTCATAGAATGACATACCTTTCAATAATACCCTATAATTGAAAAAGAGAAAACGAATAAAACGAGTTGATAATGAAAAAAACAGCCAGAACTATTTCGGGAGTTACTCCCGTTGCCGTCATGACCTCACCGCTGAACTGCCCGGGTGAATGCATATACTGCCCGACTTTTTCGGATATTCCCCAGAGCTACACACCGACCTCGCCGGCTGTCCTGCGTGGCTTGAGGTGCGATTTCGACGGGAAAGAACAGGTAAAGGCGAGAGTAACAATGCTTGCCAACATGGGGCACCCGACGGATAAGGTCGAACTCATCATCATGGGCGGGACTTTTCTGGCGTACCCGGATGAATACCAGTTTTCGTTTATCAAAGGCTGCTATGACGCCTTGAACGGGGTTGAATCGGAAAGCCTTGACGAAGCTAAAACCATCAATGAGACGGCGGTTCACCGCTGCACCGGACTCTGCATCGAAACACGGCCTGACTGGTGCGGTCAGAAAGAAATTGAGCGGATGCTCGAGTTCGGAACGACACGGGTAGAAATCGGTGTTCAGGTACTCGACGACGATATTTACCGTCTTGTCAAACGGGGCCACCGGGTGCAGGACGTTATCGATGCCACGAAGCAGTTGAAAGAATATGCGTTCAAGGTTCATTACCACTGGATGCCGGGGCTGCCGGGTTCGTCTCCTGAAGCCGACCTCGGCATGGCGCAGCGTTTGTTCGAAGATTCGAACTTCCGGC
>CAYSQK010000226.1:0-3406 GCA_964433075.1 uncultured Dehalococcoidales bacterium | reverse complement strand
ATATCATGCAGACAATCGTCGGCTGGACGGTCATCGGTTACGGCTCGTCCCAGGTCCCGCTGATGAGGTTCCCGGGAGATCGCTCGAATGACTTCAGACGAAAAGGCACCGAAACTCAAAAAGGAATACAGGCAATGGATGCCGCTATCAGTGAATTATCGCTGAATTGTAAACCGGAAGATTCGAGGAGAGCCCTCTACCTGGTTTCAGCACCCCCCAGAGAAATGAGCGTTGACCTCATTAAAGACCTTGGCGATTACCTGAGAAACCTCGCGCCGTACGCCACCATCAGGAACGGTGACTATCCCAGGCAGAGAGGCATGCTCGATGTCAGCGTTATTCTCTCCGAACTGAGTGATGTCGAAAAAATCAGGAATTACTACACCAAATCGACCAAGATGATTCCTCAGATGAAGAGGAGAGAAGAAGAAACTCAGGATAAGCTGCGGGAAATCGACGACACGTCAAGAGATATTCCGTCACTGCTTTAAAAAAAGATTTTTGCAGGTAACCGGCTTCATTCGTCAGGAATTGAAGCCGGTTATTTTGTTTATGACAGGATTTCTCTTCCATCCTTCTTGGGAAACCGTCAGCCGTTAAGGTATAATGGGTAACGAAAGAATTATGACTTCACAGGTCTTGTATCGTAAATGGCGCCCCCGAAATCTGGCTGAAGTAGTCGGACAGGAACCCGTCACCCAGACGCTCCGCAATGCACTGCGTACCGGACGGCTGTCTCATGCCTATCTTTTCTGCGGTCCCCGGGGAACAGGTAAAACAAGTACCGCCCGCAGCCTGGCGAAAGCCATTAACTGTCTGAACCCTCAGGACGGAGAACCCTGCAACGAATGCGATATGTGCCTGGCAATCAACGAAAATAGAGCCTTGGATATCATAGAAATCGATGCCGCAAGCAATACGGGGGTCGACGATATCCGCAGCCTGAAGGAAAAAGTGAATTACTCACCGAACCAGGCTAAGTACAAGGTCTACATAATCGATGAAGTCCACATGCTGAGCAACAGCGCTTCGAACGCCCTGCTGAAAACGCTTGAAGAGCCGCCGGCACACGTTGTCTTCATCCTGGCAACGACTGAAGTCCACAAGCTTCTGCCGACGATTCTCTCCCGGTGTCAGCGGTTCGATTTCCGCCGGCTCTCACAGGTCGATGTTGTGAAAAGACTGGAGAGTGTTTGCGCCGGTGAAAATATCGAAATCGAAAAAGATGCCCTGCAGCTTGTAGCAAAAAGTGCCACCGGCAGCCTTCGCGACGCGATAAATCTCCTCGAACGTCTGGCAACCTACTACGGTTCAGGGATAAATATCCAGCAGGTACAGGCAGTCCTCGGTATGACTGGGGATATGAGAACACGTGAACTCGTCAGGCACATCATGAGTAAAGACATCGCCGCCGGACTGGCAACAATTAACGGAGTTAACAATGACGGCCTCGACCTGAAGCAGTTCAACCGGGAACTTGTCGAGTACCTGAGAGGATTGCTGTTGATAAAAACCGGCGCGGCGGACTCAATTGACCTTGTTGAAGAGGATGCTGTCGAACTGAAAAAAATAGCTTCTCAAATTACGCTCGAACAGGTACTTGCGTCCGTCAAGCTCTTTGGGCAGATTGAGTTCGGGTTCGACAATTATCCCACCCTCCCGATGGAACTGGCACTGGTCGACTGTATTCTAGCCTCCGAAGAAAAACAGGCGGATACCCGAAAAATCGGGGGAGTCGTACACACCGGTAACCCATCCGTGACATCCGGGAAAGAAATGCCTGCCCGGCCTGCACCCGCCGCAAAACAGAAGAAAGACACCGCTGCCCCGGTACCGGACAAACCGGCTGAAAGTGCTGTTCAGAAAGAAAGAAATCCGGAACCCGCTGAAGAAAAACACGAAAAACCGGTGCCTGAACCCGTTGCTGAACAAATTGTTCGGGCTGAACCGAAAGCGAAACCTGAGCCCCCTGAGACGGTATCACCGGAGCCTGAGAAAAAATCATCTGATGAGCTTTCCGCACTGGAAGGCGGTACGGAACTCGAACGTCTGAAACTCAACTGGAAACAGGTCATCGAGCTGGCGCCGGCAGAAACGAAAAAATCACCCGCAATCGCCATTTTACGAAGCGGCGGCATCAATCCCATATCCATTGAGAATGATACCGTCGTCCTTTCCTTCAGACATAAATACCTTAAAGAAAAAATCGAAAATCCGGACAACTATAAAGTAGCAGAAAAAATAATGAGTAATTTTCTTGGGCGGCCCTGCCGTATCACCTGTGTCGAGGAAAATAACCACCTCGTCAAAGCGGCGTTGAAAATGGGAGCCCAGATAATTGACCAGGAGGAAAAATGAATTTCGATATGATTAAACAGGCCCGGGAATTGAAGTCGAAGATGGACAAGACGCAAAAAGAACTGGCCAAAACTATCATCGAGGTAGAATCCGGCAAAGGTGCCATCAAGATAGAAATCGACGGCCAGCAGAATTTCCGGTCGATTAAGATTTCGCCGGAAATCATCGACCCCGAAAAACCCGGCAACCTTGAAAAGCTCCTTCTAAAAGCTGTTCAGGAAGCAAGTGAGAAATCACAGAAGCTGGCTGAGAAAAAGATGAAAGAACTGACCGGCGGGCTTAAAATACCGGGACTGACGTAGAATGCCGTGACGAACGGCTATTCTGGAATATTTTAAAAATAGACTGAGAGAACCGAAGCAGGAGCCGGAATTTGGACGCACAAACCCAACAAACCGCAGAACCTATTAACCGCCTGATACGGGAATTCAATAAACTCCCCGGAATCGGCCCGAAGAGTGCCCAGCGTATCGCTTTTTTCATGCTTCGGGCATCGGAGGAAAACGCCAGATTGCTGGCTGATGCGATTCTGTCTGTGAAACAGCAGATAAAGCTGTGCTCAACCTGTTTCAATGTCACCGATTCTGACCCGTGTTCGATATGCAGTAATACGGAACGGGACAGGACGAAAATATGCATCGTCGAACAGCCTCAGGACATCCTGGCAATCGAGCATACCCGCGCCTATAAAGGCCTGTATCACGTACTCCATGGTGCCATTTCTCCCACCGAAGGTGTCGGGACCGCTGATATCCGGGTACGGGAACTGCTGGAGAGGTTGAATAATAACCCGGTAGGCGAAGTCATCATGGCAACGAATACCAACATGGAGGGTGAACAGACATCCATGTACCTTCACCACCTTATATCAGGACTGGGAATAAGGGTCACCCGCCTGGCGAGAGGTCTTCCTTTCGGCACTGAACTCGAGTATGCTGATGATGTAACACTCACCAGCGCCTTCGAGGGAAGACAGGAATTGTAGACGGACGGGTAAGAGGATATTTCATCTGAAACCCGGAACGCCGGGATAACAGTTTTTTTCCGC
>CAYSQK010000225.1:0-3423 GCA_964433075.1 uncultured Dehalococcoidales bacterium | reverse complement strand
CGATTTCCTGCATCGACTGTATCGTGAAGTCATCTCCGGTACCGACGGTCAGGCGATGTCTGTTTCTCAAGAGCGAGGTGATTTCTTCAATAACGGTATCAGTCCTGTCTTCATTCGTTACCGTCAGTGAAATTGTCGATACGACGTGCTCGCCCCGGGATGTCCTGGTTTGTGACAGGGTCTGCTCGAAGGTGGTAAAGGGGATGATAATCGAGTTATCGGTGCCCATCCATCCGCCTTCACTTTTTGTCACGCCGATGACGGTAAAGATGATGTTATTAACCCGCAGTTGTTCACCAATTGGATTCGTATTCACAAAGAGCGTTTCGGCAATCTCACTACCGATAACGGCTACTCTGGCGCCACGTTCCATATCGCTCTCCGTAAAGAACAACCCTGAATCAAGGTCGATAGTGTTCACCTGCTGATAGGCAGGCGTTGTCCCGGTGACTTGAGCGTAGGTATTCTGGCGCTTGTAAATAAGCTGGGTATAGGTTGAGGAGTACGGGGCCAGTGAATCGATGTATTTCACCTGCTCCTGAATCGCTTCTCCGTCTTCATAACTCAGTGTCTGGGCACCGCCCATCCACATTCCACCGTATGTCGATGAACCAGGGGTAATATTAATCAGGTTCGAGCCCATGCTCTGGATGTTTTCAAGAATACTGGCAGTCGCTCCTTTACCGATTGACATGAGGGTAATAACGGAGGCGACGCCGATGACGATACCGAGCATGGTCAGGAAACTCCTCAACTTGTGGGTACTGAGTCCTGTCCAGACGCTGTGCAGCGTGCTTAGCCACTTTCTCATTCTTTCCCCTCGCTAACTATCTCTCCATCCCTGAGGCGAATTGTTCTCTGGCAGTGAGCAGCGATGTTCGGGTCATGCGTCACCATGAGCACCGTTATGCCGTGGTCGGTGTTCAGCGAGGTGAGAATGGATATTATTTCTTTGCCGGACTGAGTGTCAAGCTGCCCGGTCGGTTCGTCCGCCAGGAAGATGGCCGGTTTCTTCACCAGTGCCCGGGCAATGGCCACCCGCTGTTGTTCACCTCCGGAGAGTTCGAGCGGACGGTGGTGGATTCGTTCTCCCAGTCCGACGCTTTCAAGAGCTTCTACGGCCATTTTCCTGTCGACCCCTCCGGAGTAGGTCATACCGAGTTCGACATTGGCGAGAGCTGAAATTCTCGTGAGCAGGTTGAACGTCTGAAAGATGAAACCGATTTTCTTGCCCCGGATTTCTGCAAGTTCGCTGTTACTCAGGCGGCTGACCTCTCTCCCATCGAGGAAGTACTCTCCGGAGCTTGGTTTATCGAGGCAGCCGAGGAGGTTCAGCAGGGTGGTCTTTCCCGAACCCGACGGTCCCATGATGGCGACAAGTTCACCTTTTTCGACGTTCATGGTAATGCCGGGGAGAACGACCAGTTCCCTTTTTCCCATCTGATACACTTTTCTCAGGTTTTCGAGTCGTATCATTTTACTGTTTCAGACCTCACGATTACTCCGCCTCCACCGGGTGCCATGAACATACCGCCGTAGGGATCATAGGAGGTTTCGCTGACCGGGGTGTAGGCAACCTGCTCGCCTTCAACCAGGCCGCTGAGGACTTCAGTATTCTGCCAGTCGCTGAGACCGATTTCAACCTCTCGGTCTTCTCTTGTTCCGTCCGTATTGACGATTGTGACGTAATATTTCCCCATATCGGTCCGGACGGCGCCGCTGGGAACGACAAGGACATCAGTCCGTGAGGCGGTAAAGATACTGACGGTTACCGTCAGACCTTCCCGCAACTGAACATCGGTATCCGAAGACCCGACCTGAGCGAAGGAATCGACCCCAGCCGGTGAGGTGTACACTTTGATTTCACTATCTGCGCCCATGGAAGGAGCAGTGAATTCTTCCGTAACGACATCCGGCGGCTGCATACTGCCTTCCGGAAGTCCGGGACGTACCTGTGATACCCCTGACTCCATCATTTCGGCCATCTTTTCGGCCTGTTCCTGTGTCAAGAGGCCTTCTTCAACGGCATTTTTCAGCCTTTCCGGCAGTTCGCCCGGTTCGAGGTCTTCCTCAGTTCCTTCGAAACCACCGAACATCTCTTCGTTCATGGACATCATCGAAAGGGCTGCATTCGTTATTTTTACCTTGACGGTGTAATTGACGACGCCTGACTGAATCACTGCCGTGGGTGAGATTCTGACGACTTCCGCCGGGAGATACATATCGCTGAAGGCGTCGACCTGCATTGTTGCGGTGGAGCCGACGGTGATGTTGGCGATATCAATTTCACTGACGAGGACATCCGCCTCGAATTCATCAGGATTCGCCAGCTCGACAGCTGCTGTGCTTTTCTGGATATCCTGTCCTTCGGTGATGTTGACTTTGGTAATGAAACCGGCAAACGGGGCTTTCAGTTCCCAAGACTGCGTCTGTGCTTCTTCAAGGTCGGAGACGGCGTCATTGTAATCTTTCCGGGCATCTTCGAGTTTGCTCCTGGCGATGACACACTCTTTTTCTTTAATCTCGATTTCGAGGGCGATGGTGTCATCGATATCAGCCAAGGCTTCCTGAGCATCCGAAAGTGCCCGTTCAGCCATTGCCAGCTGGATTTTTTTCTGTTCGTAATTTCTGATTCGTTCGGGGACCGACCAGTTCTGTTCGTAGAGGTCTTCAGCAGCCTCATACGCATTTTCCGCATTTTCCAGGGCAGTTTCAGCACTGATAACATCCAGTTTTGCCTGGGCAATTTTCTGCTCGCGGTATGATTGGCTGTTGATAGCTTCAAAGGCTTTTTCAGCGTTCGTGTAGTTAATATCAGCCTGAAGCAAAGCCTGGTCTTTCAATTCAATTGCTTTGGTGAGGGTTTTAAGATAGGCATCACGCTCAGTGATATCGAGCTTTGCCAGTACCTGGTCCGGCTCGACATAGTCGCCTTCATCAACGAGAATATCGGTCACCGTCCCGCCGAGTTCGAACGTGAGTACCTTTTTCTCGGAGAGAACCAGGTTCCCGATAGCAGAGACATCAAGCGACAGGTCTCCCCGCTGAATGGTGGCGATAACTTCTTCCGGAGTCTCAATTTCCGGTTCAACGTTACCCCGGCACCCTGTTGCTGCGGTAATGGTAACGCCGAGCAGCAGGGCGAAAACAATAATCCGTAAGGGTTTCAAAGCATTCCTCCTTCACGATAGATACGTTGAGATATATACCCGTAACGATATGCTATATGAACTATGACAGAACAATGTTAAAAACTGATTAACATTTACGAACTATCAAACAATCATGTGAACCGACAGGTACCCAATTATCAACGATGATATCAACAATCGATATATGCTATCAATGTATAACGAACAAATCAGTGATTGGTTAGCGGTCAAAAACAATAAACTGAGATAAACGCGGAGCAGACTCGATCAT
>CAYSQK010000224.1:0-3423 GCA_964433075.1 uncultured Dehalococcoidales bacterium | reverse complement strand
TACGGCACGTATCGATATGATTCTCCGGCGTTCGCCGGCGATGCGGGTGCCACCGGCGATACCACTCTTTCACAGCGGTGATTTTTCCATTGATTACGAACAGAGAAAAGTCCGGATAAACGGTAAGGAAATATCGTTGACTCCGCGTGAATATGAGATAGTGTCGTTGTTGACGCGCCACGCCGGTAAAATATTGTCGTACGAATATATACTGAAAAATGTCTGGGATAATGAATATCAGAAGGAAAAAGTTTTATGCCACGTCCATATCCGCAGTATTCGCTCGAAAATCGGGGACGACGCTCATGCTCCCCGCTATATCGAAACGATTTCCAGCGTCGGCTACAGGTTCATCCCGTATTTCAATCGGGACGAAGCAATCTCAATAAACCGTCTCTTTCCTACTGTAAACTGTGAACTGTATACTGTAAACTTCTGTAGTAACTGTCTACTGTAAACTGTTAACTGTAAACTGTAATGGGAAACTCCAGCCTGAATACCGACCCCTCATTGAGTTCACTCTCCAGCCGGATTTTTCCTCCCATCGCCTCCGTCCACTCCTTCGCAATGTACAGCCCTAACCCGGTCCCCGGTATCCCCTGCGTTTCCGGCCGCTGTATCCGGTGAAAGGTCGTAAACAGTTCCTGCTGGTCTGCCTCGCTGATACCCATGCCTTTGTCGGCAACACTGATGATGACCACCTTCCGCCCGCCGTCGTACCGCGTTGTCACGGTGATTGGCCCGCCCTTCGGGCTGTACTTGATGGCATTGGTCATCAGGTTATCGATTATTTGCCCCAGCTTTTCCCGGTCGGCCGTTAACGGTGGAATGCCCTCTTCTGTCTCGAAGGCGATTTCATGCCGGTCCGTCGTTTCTCTGAAGAATGCCGCCCTCTCCTTCGCCAGCGTCGGGACATCGATGTTGTCTTTCCTGAAAACAACCCTCCCCGTCTGAATCCTTGAAACGTTCAGCAAATCGTCCAGTATCGAAGCAATCCTGTCCCCCGCTTCGATGATTCCCCTCACGAACTGGGTCCGCGTCTCTTCCGGAAGATTCTTTCGCGCCATGAGGTCGGCATATCCCAGTACCGCCGACAACGGTGTTCGCAGTTCGTGCGAAGCTATCGAAACGAACGTATCCCGCATGCTGACCTCACGAATCAGCATCGCCCGGTGCAGCGAAAGCGCCGTCGTCGAAGCAATCCCGTCAAGCAGCAGCAGGTCGTCGGACGAAAATTCCTGCCGCGATGCCTTCCCGGCAACACAGAGAATCCCCACCTCCCTGTCGACCGCCCTCAACGGTATCAGGTACTCGATGTCCGGATACACCGCCGATGCCGTGTTCGGGAACTCGATTGCTTTGTCCCTCTCGAAAGTCAAACTCATCACGGTATCTTTCTTCTCGATGTCGCTGAACACTCCCTGCGTCGCGCTGACCTCCAGTTCATCGTACTGGTTCCGCACCAGCAGGCACCCGCCGGCGAGGTTCAGCGTGTTGACCGCCGTCCCGACAATCAGCCGCGACATTTCATACGATTCCGTCATCGTGTTGAGCGAGGTATTCAGGCTGCGGATTATCTGCCGGTAATCGTACCGGTCTTTGTAGAAGAGCCGGTCGACCAGTAATTCGATTCTCCCCTTGACCGGCCCGACGAGAATCATGGCAATGATACTCAATGATATCGCAATCAGGAATTTACCCCGGTCTCCGAGCGGGGCTGCGTACCCGAGCAGCAGGAAAATAACCGTCGAAAGGACGGCCACCATCAGCAGCGTCACCAGCCCGTAAACGAGACTCCGCCGGATAACGATGTCGATGTCCATCAGCCGCTGCGTCACGATTGCGTACGCCATCCCCGCCGGCAGGATTCCCAGGAACAGGACGTTGATGCCGGGAGGTAAAACCGATTGCTTCCAGATTATTTTCGGTATGAGATACAGCAGCAGGAAAGGGATGAGCGCCCCCAGGCTGCCGAGGAGGATGATTTTCATCTGCTGCCGCGTCCGGATAGACGCTGCCCCGGCATAGTTGATGACCGCCGTCACCGCTGTCCCGGTGAACGCCAGCCCGATGCTGATAAGCCGCAGCAGGTTGAACCACGGCGTAACCTGCCCGTAAGCTGAACCGGCCGCGAAAAAGAGAATGACCGTCAGTATCGGAAACACGTATATGGCGTAGCATATCGGGGTTGCCCTCCCCCATTTTCTTTCCTCCGGGAGCACCAGGAAGAAATGGAATAACACCCAGGGACCGATAATCAGTGATACCGCCGCCAGCCACGATGACCCCGGTATCAGACAGTTTCTCGCTATGGTAGTACTGACAAGAATCCCGAACGCCAGCCCGCACAGGCAGAATATGAACGACGCCCGGTTTTCCGGCCGTTTGAAAAACGTGTAAAACCCCGTTGCCCAGAAAACGATGCTGACGAAGAGCAGGCTGAAATATTCGACGAGCGAGTCCTTCGACTGCTCAGCCCCGTCGAGTGACGCAGTTTTCAGTCTCCCGTCGTCGTCGGAAACGGTAATGTCGGTAATCGAAAGTCCGGAAATCGCGCTCGCCTGTTTCTGCTTCTCCAGGAATGCCGCCGCCGTCTCCCCGTTAATCGTTACCGGTATATCGCCGGCGGTAATCCCCGCCTGCCCGGCTGCCCCGTTCGGGTCGACCCCCTGAATCGTCAAGGTGCCGCCGGTAACGGACATCTCGATGCCCATGAACGGACGGCCGTAACTCAGCACGAAGTAGGAGAGAGAAACTGCCAGAACGGCGAACGCAAGAATGAGAAACGCGGCGCTTTTCGCAGCACCGTGCTTGTGTACGAGCGGCTGTAGCAATGTCAGAGAACGGTGCATGATAAACAGAATCTCACTTCAGGTATTTTTCGAGGGTTCCTATCGTGACTCCGTTATGTGCGAGTGTATCGAGTGCATCCTGTGCTTCCTGCCGGTACAGTGCCATCGTTATCATTGTATACTGAATCGCTCCGCTTTGAAACAGAATATCCTTGATTTCTGCTGTTTTTTCTTCGCCGGCGTCTCTTTCGGAAAAATACCTTTGCAGCCTGTTGAAGCTCTGTCCGCCGGTATGGTTCAACCCGAAGATAACCGGCAGGGTCATCCGCCGGTGAAGGATATCCCGTCCGTCGGTGATTCCCTGGATATCGTTCGCAATCTGTGCCGACATCCCGAGCAGGTTTCCATACTTGATGAACAGTCCGATGACAGTCTCGCCGGCGCCGCCCAGCAGTGCCCCGGCATGACAGGCGCATTCGATGGTCGAAGCGGATTTCATGGCGGTTATTTCAAGGTACGCTGATTCATCCGGAATACTGCCGCGTTCGACGGTCAGGTCGCGGTGCTGCCCGGCACACGCCTTCGCGTAGCCTGTGTTCACCGCCTCGATTGCCTGTATCGCCGTTGCATC
>CAYSQK010000223.1:0-3459 GCA_964433075.1 uncultured Dehalococcoidales bacterium | reverse complement strand
AAAGAGCGAATGGCGCGGATGTCTGACCCGGCGGTCTGGATGGACCCGCTGGAGGCAGGCGAGCGAGTGGTACGCGGTATCAGGAATAACGACCTGTTCATCATGACCCATCCGGAATTCAAGGCCGCTTACCAGGCGAGGCATGATGCCATTGTGCGTTCCTGCCCGGACGAACCGCCGAATCCGAAGCGGTGGGAAATCATCAAGGATTTCGGGACGGTCATATACAACGATATCTACGACAAACAGAAGCAGGTAGGGCCGCCGGACTGGTAGATGGATTAGTTCTCTCTCGACCAGATAACCATGCAGGGCAGGATTTTCGGAACGCTGATACCGATGTCTCCGACGATGCCGGAAAAGCCTTTCTGAATCTTGTAGATACCAAAACAGTCGGTACCGCCATCCGGACAAATCGCTTCATTCCATGATTCAGATGAAAAACATTTCAGTCCGCAGCGGCGTTTATCAAAAATCACAGCGATATCGAGTTCGACAGAACCATACCAGTTGTCCAGTGTGGTTTGGGCGACGGCGTTCAGAAGTGATTCCGGTTCAGCCCCGGCGAGGCTGCCGGTATCGGTAATCAGGCTGAGGTCGATATCCGAATCCGGCCGATATCCTCCGGCGAGTCCTCTCGAACCATGAAGCACTACAGTAGTCACGCTGTCATGTACCTTCATTCCAGATGACGTCAGCAGCCAGTATGTTTCGGGAAGAAGTTGTTGAAATCGGTTATTGAAGGCAAGGTTTTTCATCAGTAATCATTATAATACAAATCGTGTCATTAAAAGGGTCTTTCAGGTTCGTATATTATAAAGAGACTTGACAGCACAGGAATGCTGTAATAGTATAATAAAATTGAGTCGGATGCTTGCATTCGGTTCGCAATATAACCCCTTCAGCTGTTTCGTCAGTTGAAGGAATAGAAACAAATAAGAGGGAGAGCAACGCTCTCCCTCTTTGCATACCTACATACAGTCTTCCAGATATTCTTTTGTAAGCTGGATTTTTACATCGGCGGCATTTCTGATTTGCTCGGACCATGATTTGCATGGTATGCAGGCATTTTCCATTCTCTTTCTCGTATGTTCTCTGACCCAGTCGATTGCCTCAGCAAGGTCACTGTCACCTGAGACAATAATACCCGTATCATATGCATCTGATTGTGCAAGAGAAATCACATCGACGACAATATGAGTATCTACTCCTTTTTGAATATGAGTTTGATGAATGAACTTTTTTCCGCAGTCCGGACACTGGACATCAATGGTTTTTGGAATGATACGTCCCAATCTTGGGCGGACATTGTCAAGCCAACCAAGCTTTGACCAGAACTTTTGAAACCCTGCCTGCTCTACGGAAGGTGGTGACGGTGAATTGTAATAATATGTCCGAACCAATTCTCTGCCATTAGCAAGTTTTGCTCCGAATACGTCTACTTTGACGTTTTTGGTCATCCCTAAATGGTCTCTCATACAACTGTAAAGATTAGCTCCATCGATAAAAACCATGACACGGTCAGACATAAAAACCCCCTTCCATGTATAGTGTATTGTATCATACTAGTGCTAATAAATCTTCATTTATGCAGGTAATTCAGGTTTTTTCTTTCAGTTATATCATTGACTAACATCTCCGTCATTTCTATAATGCTGATAACTTCCCGGGAGGAGCGGCTTCATGAATGAGATACGAATCGATCCTGAGCGAATAATCAGCGATATCAGTCCGAACATCTTCGGCGGGTTTGCCGAGCACCTGGGACGGTGCATATACGGCGGCATTTACGAGCCGGGTTCGCCTCTGGCGGACACAAACGGATTCAGAAAAGACGTGCTGGCGGTGCTGAAGCGGCTGAAACTGCCGGTGATACGGTATCCGGGGGGTAACTTCGCTTCCGGTTACCGGTGGATGGACGGCATTGGCCCGAAGGAAAACCGGCCGGCGAGGATGGACCTTGCCTGGGAGTCGGTCGAGAGCAATCAGTTCGGCACGAACGAGTTCGTCGATTTCTGCCGGACACTCGGTTCCGAGCCGTACCTGGCGGTGAACTGCGGTGACGGCGATATGCGGGAAGCCCGTGACTGGGTGGAGTACTGCAACGGTACCAGAGATACGTCGCTCGTAAAACTGCGGCGCGAACACGGCTACGAAAAACCGCACAAGGTGAAGTATTGGGGAATCGGCAACGAGGTCGACGGCCCCTGGCAAATCGGCTACAAGACCCCGCAGGAATATGCCCGCGCTTTTACCGAGTTCGGGAAGGTGATGAAATGGACTGACCCTTCTATCAAGCTCCTCGCTTCAGCAGTCTCGCTCTGGGAAGGTGAAGTAAATGAACGGGCACAGTTACTCATTGAACAGGCCGGACAGCTTATCGATTACATGGCGCTCCACTGGTATGTTGGTAACCCGGAGAACGACTTCAAAAAGTACATGGCCGTTTCGGAATTGATAGAAACGAGGCTGAGTTCTTACGAGGGGCTAATAAAAGCGCTGTGCCTCGAGAAAAAACTCGGGAAAATGATTCCGATTGCGGTCGATGAATGGAATGTCTGGTACCGGGCGCGCGGCGCCAACATTGGAACAGGGAAAAACCAGCTTGAGGAAATATACAATCTCGAAGATGCCCTGGTGGTCGGGATGCACTTCAACGCCTTCATCCGGCATGCCCGGACGGTGAGGATGGCGAATATTGCCCAGATTGTGAACGTGATTGCCCCTGTTTTCACCCGTCCTGATGGCATGGTCCAGCAGACGATTTTTCATCCGTTCGAGTTGTACGCTTCGACCTGCGGAAAGACGGCGCTCGATGTCTGGTGGGCGGGAGATACCTTCGGCGGAGGAACCCGGGCACTCGATGTTTCGGCGACGCTCGATGAAGCAAAAAAGCGCCTGAGTGTCTACGTGGTGAACCGGAGTGAAAAGGAAGCTCAGGAAACCACTATCCGGCTCGACAGGGGCAGCTTCAACGGGAACGTCCGGGTGCTGACGGTGAACGGACCTGACATAAAGTCGGAAAACACCTTCGATTCGCCGGATACGGTAATTACCCATGAGACGGTGATGCCGGCAGAGAGACAGGAATTGACCTGCACCTTCGAGTCGCATTCGGTGACGGCAGTAATAGCGGAGATTACATAACCATGACAAACGAAGAGAAAATGCAGATGACCATCGAGGAGGGGAGAAAATCCTTAATCAATAAAGAATTCCCGGTCGGAGCGATTATTTTCAAGGGCGATGAGGTAATCAGCCGGGCTCATTCATCCGGAGAATCGGCACTGGAGTTCCTGCCTCATGCGGAGATGGCTGCTTTATTGGAGGCCGACAAACGGCATTACCTGCCGCCGGATAGAAAAAAGATGCAGCTCTTCACTACGCTTGAGCCGTGCATGATGTGCCTCGGGGAGATCGGAAGAGCGTCGTGTAGGGAAAGAGTGTAGGATAGGGTGT
>CAYSQK010000222.1:0-3501 GCA_964433075.1 uncultured Dehalococcoidales bacterium | reverse complement strand
AGGTCGTCAGGCAGTTTTTTGCCTTTGTACTGAAGAATCTGTTCTTCACGAACGACGAGTTCTTTCATCTGTTCGATGAACCATTTTTTGATACTTGTCCTGGCATGAAGTTCATCAATTCCCGCGCCTTTTCTCAGGGCTTCGTACATAATGAAGTGGCGTTCACTGGTGGGAACGGCAACTTTGTCCATGAGTTCTTCGAGTGATAACGAGTTGAAGTTATTGACGAAGCCGAGACCATACCGGTTCTTTTCAAGCGAGCGAACAGCTTTCTGAAATGCTTCCTTATAGTTTTTGCCGATGCTCATGACCTCGCCGACGGCTCTCATCTGCGTGCCGAGCCGGTCTTCAGCACCGTGGAACTTTTCGAAAGCCCAGCGGGCGAATTTTACGACAACGTAATCACCGGACGGAGTGTATTTCTCAAGCGTTCCGTCCCGCCAGTACGGCAATTCGTCGAGGGTTATACCGGCTGCCAGTTTCGCTGAAATGAGGGCAATCGGGAACCCGGTCGCTTTGGATGCCAGAGCCGATGAGCGCGAGGTTCTCGGGTTGATTTCGATTACCACGACCCGGTCCGTTACCGGGTCATGAGCAAACTGGACATTGGTGCCGCCGATGACCCTGATGGCTTCGACGATTCGGTATGAATAGTCCTGCAGTCTTGCCTGGAGTTCCGGTGAAATAGTTAACATCGGAGCTGTGCAGAAAGAGTCCCCGGTATGTATTCCCATGGGGTCGACATTTTCAATGAAACAGACGGTAATCATCTGGTTCTTCGAATCGCGTACCACTTCAAGTTCAAGTTCTTCCCAGCCGAGTACCGATTCTTCAATGAGTATCTGACCGATGAGGCTGGCGGCGATGCCTCTGCCGGCAATGGTTCTCAGTTCTTCGACGTTATAGACCAGTCCGCCCCCGGTGCCTCCCATAGTATAGGCCGGGCGCACGACTACCGGATATCCCATCCGGGAAGCAATTTTTTCCGCTTCCTCGATTGAATAGACGGCGGTGCTTTTCGGTACCTCGATACCGAGGCTTTCCATGGTCTTTTTAAACTCGATACGGTCTTCACCCCGGATGATGGCATCCAGTTCGACGCCGATTATCCTGACGTTATATTTATCCAGAATTCCCTTTTTCCCCAGTTCAGCACTGAGATTCAACCCGGTCTGCCCGCCGAGATTGGGGAGAAGCGCGTCAGGCCGTTCTTTTTCGATTATCTGTGTTAATGACTCAACGTTGAGAGGTTCGATATAGGTGAAATCAGCCATGCCGGGGTCGGTCATGATCGTTGCCGGATTCGAGTTAACCAGAACGATTTGATATCCGAGTTCCCTCAGGGCTTTACATGCCTGGGTTCCGGAGTAATCGAATTCGCAGGCTTGTCCGATGATGATTGGTCCGGAGCCGATAATCAATACTTTTCTGATGTCCTCGCGTTTTGGCATGCTCAGTCCTTTCAATTGTTCGGGGGAATTACAGACGTTACGGTTAATATGATACCTGTTCGGTCAATTTTTTCCAATAGCGGGCTTGAAAAAATCAACCGCCGGCGATGGGCGGCAGAAAAATCACGGTATCGTTTTCGGCGAGCATGGCTTCCATGCCGCCGAGGAGGTAGTATTCACGGCCGTTGATGAGGATGCGGAGACCATCAATAGACTCTATTTTCTCACCGAATTTCTTTCCGTAAACAACAGTAAGGTGTTCAATGAGGTCGATCAGGCGGGAGCCGTCGGGAAGGACGGCCCCCGTTGTTCGTACCCCTGTTACCTCTCTTATCTGAGCGAAGAAGAGCAGTTCGAGATGTATCATTTCTCTTTTATTGAATAGTAAACTCCAGGTCCAGTTCTTTCAGTTTTTGCTGAGTCGGTATCCCGGTTTTTTTGTCCCATCCGCGAACAGCATAGTAATCGTCGAGCATCTCTTCTTCTTCGAAAACCGTTCCGGACGAAGGGCCTTCGGGAAGCGGTTCCTCCCTGATACGTTTCGGGAACGAATCATCTTTTCTCCCGAAACCTTCTCTGGCATTGAACATGCGCTCGAAGTTGGTAATCTTTTCCCCTATTTTCCACAGGTAGGCGGGGTCTTCGAAATCTTTGATACCGGTGGCGGAAGAAATCAATCTTCCGTAGACGTCTTCCGGAACCATGCCCATCGAGGGCATGAAACTGCAGAGAATACCGGTTTCAAGAAAAGCTGTTGAGTCCTGATTCCATTTCGTGAGTTCACCCTTCTCTTTCGGTGAGAGCCGGTCGACAGCTCTGGGAATGGGGACGCCGAACACTTCCTGGGGAGCATAACCGGTATTATGGTCGGCGCCGATATTAGCAGTCAGCAGGTTAAGCCCATGCGATTTAACGCCCCGCGGGTCATAAGCGGGAAGTTCGAGCCCTTTTACCTGAATCCCGATGTGTTCGGCGCCTTTGCCGATTCGCCGTCCGGCTTCCCGACTGCCTTCAGCCAGCAGGTCCCCAAACCCTTCACGGAAAGCAATCTGCCGTATGAGTTCGAGAACCGAATCACTGTTGCCGTACACAAGCTCCAGTCCACCGGTGTCTTTTTTGGTGATGAGGCCTTTTTCGTAACATTCGTAAGCAAATCCGATAGTGCTGCCGGTTGAGATAGTGTCCAGACCGAGGTCGTCACAGAGCTTATCGGCGGCAATTGTCAGCCCGATATCGGCGTTTCTCATCGGGCCGCTGAATGCCCAGATAGTTTCGTATTCCGGCCCTTCGGTCCAGGCTCCGGCATATTGCCCATGATAGACCCTGGCAATGCTGCCGCAGTGAACCATACAGGAATAACATTGCGTCTTGCGGACGAGCAGTTTAAGATATTCACTGCTTTCCAGTTTTTCCCAGTTCGGGATGCTGCCTTCACGGAAGTTCTTCGTCGGGAAGATGCCCAAAGCATTGGTTGCTTCGGCCATCCAGGTACCGACTTTCGAGAATGAGGCAAACTGAGGATTTGCCTGATATCCGGCAATCTGTTCTCTGACAGCCGCGGTATAGGCAGTTTTGTCAGCAACCTCAACCTTTTTACTGCCTCTCAGAACGATTGCCTTCAGGTTCTTGGCACCCATGACTGCACCGCCTCCACCCCTTCCGGCTGCACGCCGTTCGCTGAAAATGCCGGCGTATTTGACGCCCCGCTCTCCGGCAGGGCCGATACAGGCGATTTTTACGTTCGGATTGCCGAGTTCCTGCCTGATAAGCGCGTGCGTGTCATCGCAGTCAAGACCCCAGAGGTAGGCGGCATCGCGCAATTCGTATTTGCCGTCATTGATATACAGAAAGACAGGCTTTTCCGATATACCTTTGATGATAATGATATCGAGTCCGGCAAATTTCAGTTCGGCGCCGAAGTGACCGCCGCTCGAACTTTTAAAATAGCCGCCGGTGAGGGGGGATTTAAAGAATACCTTGTATCTTGAGAAGGACTGAGCGTTGGTACCGGCCAGCGGCCCGGCTGTAAAAATCAGCTCATTATCTTCTC
>CAYSQK010000221.1:0-3518 GCA_964433075.1 uncultured Dehalococcoidales bacterium | reverse complement strand
CGGCAGGCTGCATAAGCCTGCCGTTTCTGTGTCACCGGTTACAAACCCGCCGATAAAAGTGTAATATAGAGTAGTCTTTTTTTTGGAGAAATAACGTGCGCGTTTCACAATTATTCGGTAAAACCCAGAGAGAAATTCCCGCTGATGCGGATACCGTCAGCCATCAGTTGATGCTGCGGGCCGGGATGATAAACCAGCTCGTTGCCGGAGCCTATTCCTATCTGCCCCTCGGCTACCGGGTTTTTAAAAAAATTGAAGATATCATCCGCGATGAAATGAATAAAGCCGGCGGGCAGGAAATCAACATGCCGGTCATGCAGCCGTTCGATATCTGGGAGAAAAGCGGCCGGGATGTCGCCATGGGCGCGAACCTGTTCACCCTCTTTGACCGGCGCGAAAGGAAACTCGCCCTCGGCCCCACCCACGAAGAGGTCGTTACCCTTCTCGCCGGACGCTATATCCAGAGTTTCCGGGACCTGCCGAAGATGGTCTACCAGATACAGGTGAAACTGCGTGACGAACCCCGCCCCCGCGCCGGGCTGATACGCGTCCGTGAGTTTGTCATGATGGACATGTACAGCTTCGATGCTGATGAAGAAGGACTCGACAAAAACTTCAAAGCTGCCGTGCAGGCTTACAAAAACGCCTTTGCCCGCTGCGGGCTGACAACGATGATGGTCGAGGCCGACAGCGGCGCCATCGGCGGTAAAGAATCGAACGAATTCGTCCTCATCACCGAAAGCGGCGAGGATGAAATAATTCACTGCGACTGCGGCTACGCCGCTAATGCCGAAAAAGCCGTCCTTGAAAAAGGTCAGGTCGGCGGCGGAGACCCTCTCCCCGTCGAAGAGGTTGCCACCCCCGGCAAGGCAACCATCGAAGACGTCGCCCGGTTCTTCGGCATCCCGGCAGAGAGAACCCTCAAAGCGGTGTTCTACGTCGCTGACGGAACCTTTGTCTTCGGGGTGATTCGGGGCGACCTCGAAATCAACGAAGTCAAACTGCAGAACGCCCTGAAATGCACTGATATCCGGATGGCGACTGATGAAGAAGTCAAAGCCGCCGGCATCGTTGCCGGGGCAGCCTCGCCCGTCGGACTGAAGGGAATAAAGGTAATCGCTGACGATTCCGTTTCATCCGGCACCAACTTCGTCGCCGGGGCCAACAAGCCGGAGACCCATCTCAAAAACGTCAACTACCCGCGTGATTTTCAGGCGGCTGTCGTTACCGATATCGCCAAAGCCGGCGCCGGCAACATCTGCGCCCGCTGCGGCAAAAAACTTCAATCGAGCCGCGGTATCGAAATCGGCCACGTCTTCAAACTCGGCTCCCGGTACTGTGATGCCTTCAACATCACCTTTATCGGTAAAGACGGCAGCAGCCGGGTACCCCTGATGGGCTGCTACGGTATCGGCCTCGGACGGCTGGTAGCGGCGGCAATCGAACAGCACCATGACGAAAAAGGTATCATCTGGCCGGCGGCTATCGCCCCCTACCAGGTCAGCCTCTGCCCGCTCTACCGGGACGGGACGAACGTCAGTGACGTAGCTGAAAAACTCTATGCAGATTTGACGGCTCAGGGAATCGAGGTGCTCTTCGACGACCGGCCGGACTCGCCCGGCGTCAAGTTCAATGATGCCGACCTCTACGGTATCCCGGTTCGGGTGACGGTCAGCCCCCGCTCCCTCGAGAAAGAATCTTTCGAGGTCAAACTGAGGGCGGAAAAAGACGCTCAACTCATTCCGGTCGAAGGGGCGGTAGAGAAGATAAAAGAACTCATAAAAACCTGTAAGTAACCGGCGTGAAACGCCGTTGTCCAAGACTTTGTACGCCCTCGCGTAGGGTGGGTGAAGTCCGTTCAACACGAAAGGTACCGATACCTGTTGGTGAACCGTCTGATAATGGATAACCAGGGACGAAACCTCCATTAAGGAACCCCTGACTAACACCACATATCCTCGAACACAAATTCCCTCTCCCTTGACGGGAGAGGATTAAGAGCCTGCCCCGTACTTGATACGGGGTGAGGGTGAATTACTAAATCCGTCCTATATGTCTTATCCATATCAATTAAACTGTAAACTGTGAACTGTGAACTGTCAACTGTGAACTTCTTCAGTAACTGTCTACTGTTTACTGAAAACTTCTTCTCCCGGATTCATCACCCTTCCCATAAAGAGTATCGTACCGGTCTCGTTATCCCGTATCAGAAAGATAAAAGGCCGGTCTATCGTCATTATTACCGGCTCAGGCCGGTTTTCTTCCGGCGGCGGTGAAGTGACGATAACTTCGGTAACTGCCGAGGTTGCTTCCGTGCCTTTTTCGTCGACCTTGATAAAAGATTTTTGTACCAGTCTTCCGATGAACAAACCCGGATGGGGGCTCATACCGGAAAAATCAGCTTTCGTTGAAAAAGCTTCCTCCATCCCCATGTTCATCAGTGTCTGTTTTAGTTCGTTCTTCGAATCGAATTCGAGTTTCGGCATCGTTAAAATAACGGTTTGTTCATTCATTGTGGTGATGTATCTGTCCAGAGTTTTGTACGTCAATGCTTTCTGGAAAGTCTCGAATTCACCTTCTTTCGGCAGGAAAACAATCATCGAGATTTCATTCTCTTCATATGGAAACGCTGCTGACTGGCATGTGTCGTCTTCGAAATAAAGATAGTCATTTGTTTGATGCATCATCGGAATACGAACGCTGCTTCCGTTGATAAGGTAAAAATCCTGAATCTTCGTTAATCCGGGCATAAACGGACTCTCCCATGCGGTATTCAAATAAACGACATTGGTCAGTATCAGTTTGGTTGAAGAGCTTAGAGTCACAGGAGAAAGCATCTGCGGAATACGGCCTTCTGTCTTCTCGTTTATCCAGTCGTTAACCGTATCACAGGCTTCGTATGGGTTTCCTGCAAAATCGAGGAGTGCAAGGTCTGCCTCATAATGCTCCGCTAATAATTCGGTGAACGTATCGCTGATTTCAAATCCTTCCTGTCCCCACAGCGCGTTGTTTATGGTAAGTCTAAAACCTTCATCATCCCTGCCTTCGGCTCCCTTTCCGCGCTCGGCAAGCAGGTGGTCGATTTCATTGAATGAACGGTGCAGTGAATCCTGAGGCAGGTCGAAGTGAAGCGTTTCAGCCATCTGCCGGGCGGTGCTTCCTCCGGCGCCGGCATAGGTCATTGCCAGAATTTCTGATATCCCGTATGGTGAATACAAAATGTTCTTGTCGGTCTCTGCTGATAACTCGTGAAAGAGGTCAACCGCAAAAGTACTGTTGCCTGGCGATAGTACTCCGATATTTGTTGTTTCCGTTTTACTATCCTTCTCGGTATTGCAGGCCGTGATACAGCAGGCCGTTATCACCGCCAGGAAGGATACTGTTACCGTCTTCTTTAAACGAAACATGTGCATTCATATCCTCGTTATTTTTTGTGTACAACTAAATATAGTCATTCCCCGCGTAGGGTGGGTGCCAACCCACCAGTAACAATCGCTGACTGCGAATAGTCTGTCATT
>CAYSQK010000220.1:0-3546 GCA_964433075.1 uncultured Dehalococcoidales bacterium | reverse complement strand
CCGCCGCTGTTTTATAGTTACCCCCGGAGGGAGAAATCGCCGAGGAGACAATCGTGCCTTCCTTGACAATCACCGCTTTCGTGAAAGCGGAGCCGATATCGATTCCCATGCAGTATCGTTCAGTCATTGAAAAACGTCACTTCCCGGAGTGCCCGCCGGTGAGACCCGGCAGCGGTTTTCCCCGCTCCCGCTTTTTCAACGATATCCCGGCCGAGTAAGGCCGCTCCCAGCGCTCCCGTTATCAGCGGTTCATCCGGCACCAGCACCGGCATGCCCAGTTTCTCTTCGAGCATCCGCACCAGCCCGCTGTTTTTCGCCCCGCCGCCGGTAAAGGCAACCTCTCTCTCCACCTTCAGCCGGTTGACCATGCGGCAGACGCGGGTCGCAATCGAATCGAGAACGCCGGCGAGAATATCCGCTACCGGAACGCCACGAGAAATGGCGGACACCGCTTCCTGTTCGGCAAAGACGGTACAGGTACTGCTGATGACCGCCCGGTCGGTGGCTTCCAGCGCCATCCGTCCGACGTCTTCGAGGGAAACACCGAGGCTTTCGGCAATGATTTCGATGAACCGTCCGGTACCGGCCGCACACTTGTCGTTCATCACGAAATCGATTGCCTTTCCGTTGTTGACCTTGATGCCCTTCGAGTCCTGACCGCCGATGTCGATGACCGTCCTCACCGTCGGCATCAGGGAACTGATGCCGCGCGCATGGCAGGTTATCTCCGTTATCTGCCGGTCGGCAAACGGCACGTTGATGCGCCCGTATCCGGTCGCCACCACGTACGTAACCTCGCTCAGAGAAAGCCCCGCCTCGGCAAGAACCGCCTCCATCACCTCATGCGCCAGTTTTCGCTGTTCAGGGCGTGTGATAACGATTCGTGAGGCACAAACACCCTCACCGGTAATAACCGCCGCCTTCGTCATCCGTGACCCGATGTCTATACCTGCGTAATACCCGGTCTCCAAACCCTAACCTCTCTTCGGTGCCTGCCTTTTCGCCTCAACAATCCTAACCGGCAATCCTCCCCCTCGCGTCATTGCGAGCCATGCGTCCACAGCAGGCGCGGCAATCCATATCAATCAAACTGTCTACTGTTAACTGATAACTGTTAACTCTCTAAACTCTCGATAAACGCATCGATTCGTGCGTGGGTATCCGCCTCCGAATACGAACTTATGTCAACGATGTCGCTCTCGAGGACGAGCGACGGGATATCCCGGTACACCTTCTTCAGCGTATTGAGCTGCCATATGAGGCCGGGGTGCCAGGTACGGCAGGAAAACGCCTCGTGCATGACCACCCCGTCGATGTCGTAATCCTCGATGATGCTGATGAGCTTCTCAACGTCGGGGCTGGACCCCGGCCGCCGCTGCGCCGCCTTATACCAGAACGTCCAGAATTTCACCCACCGCCAGGCAATGTGTTCGAGGGGGTCGTTGATTTTCGCCAGGTCCATGTCGAATTCACGGATGTTTTCGATTGTCCGGTAGGTCGTCTCCGCCGGGAAAACCGCTCCCCGGTCGTGAAAATAATCGAAATCGGAAAGCGCGAACCATGAAGGCAGTCCCCCGCCCCAGAGCAGCCGGTACTTCTCATCCTTTACCACGCCCTCGCCCCTCGCAATCTTCTCTTTCAGTTCCGCCTGGAGCTCCAGGAAAAAGTCGTATGCCTGCTGCGTTCCCATCAGGAAGGCAATCGGCACCATCGTGTTCATCGCATCGCCCGTATCCATCGGCGTCGGCTTGTGCCGCCGCAGGTCGTAGGTATCCCAGATGAGGTTCCAGGTTTTATCGGTAATCGCCACCAGTTCGCCCAGCTTGTCCCAGTCCATTTTATGGCCGGTGTGCTTCTCCATGAACGCCACCAGCCCGCGGAGCTGTTCGACGATGTATTTCACGTAGTACGGCTCCACCTCCCGGGCGTTGTAATCGGCCTCGTACTGCGGCCAGGGCATGCCCACGTTGAAAACCGGCACATCCGGCATGTAGTGCTGGGCCGCCTGGTACCACTTGTTCCGGGGGTCGCAGACAAGCTGCCCGCTCCCCAGCATCATGTCCGGTTTCGTCAGCCCTCCCCAGGGGGCGTTCGGCGGCATCTCGCCGTTCAGTTCCGAACGCCAGATATCGAACCCCAGGTCGCACAGCGCGTAGGTGCAGAGCGACCGGGAGAAATTCTCCGCTTCCGCCTTTTCGAGGAACCGCTGGGCGTCCCGCTTCGCGGCGCAGACGCCGGCGAAGTTCTCGGTCCAGACCGGCACCACGTCCATGGCGTGGAGTATTTCGTCGTAAGCGCAGACAATAAAGGTATACGCCACCGGCTTCCCTTCCGCTTTCGCCTGCTGCGCCCGGGCTGACAGGTCGCGGCTCATTCGGCCGGCTTTCACTGACGATTCTGTGGCA
This sequence comes from uncultured Dehalococcoidales bacterium, assembly GCA_964433075.1. Lineage (GTDB taxonomy): Bacteria > Chloroflexota > Dehalococcoidia > Dehalococcoidales > UBA2162 > MGML01. The sequence continues at coordinate 1,141 of CAYSQK010000220.1, read as the reverse complement.
TGGCTTCTTTTCTTCTTTTCCTGGCTCATTGGTAACCTCTTCAGGCAATCATTTCCAAAAAGGCCTGTATTCTGGTCGTCAGCCGTCCGGCGGTTGACATCGCGTACTCATCCTCCAGATACAGCACCGGTATTCCGTGGGATTCGATATAGCTCTTCATCGCCGGTACCTCGAACCCGAACGGGTCGCAGTACTTGTACATGAAGAGGATAACGCCGTCCGCTCTGTATTTTTGTGCGTCGGCGATGATGTGACCGAACCGGTCGTCGAGAGATTCCTCGTAGCTCCCCTTCACCTCCCGCCAGGTACGGCCGCACTTCACGTCCCGCAGGTAGCGTTCCGCCAGGCCCGCGGTGGGTATCGCGGTAACGGGCACCGGTGACCGGAATTCGCGGGCGCCGGGACAAAGGTCGTCCGCCGTCACCTCGGCGCCGGACGCTTCGATGATATCGATGAGCGCCGTGTCGTCGATTTCCGCCCCCACCACCATGATGCGGGCTGATTTTTTCTCCCTGGCGGCAAAGGCGCCGGTCTTCACCTCTTCCAGCACGCCCTCAAGCAGTATCACCGCTTCATTCACGGGAATACTCACCGCCGCCAGCAGCACCTTCGTCAAAAGACTGCCGGAAATCAGGGGCGGGTCGTCTTTCCTCAGGAGGTAAAGGTCGTTCACCAGCCTCCGAAGCATGTTGTGACTTTCGATTGCTTCCCGGAGCGCCTCGTCCGTTATCTCCCGGCCGGTAAAGTTCCCCAGGCTTGTCCGGAATGTTTCGAGGTCATGCCGGAAGAATTCAACTGATGAATCGTCGATTGCGTGAGGCAGGTTCACCAGGTGCGTGTACGGCAGGCCGAGACTGGTTTTCCAGACGTCGTAGGTGCGGTTGATACTGTCGCAGGCGTGGGGAATGATGAGACCGTCGATGAAGTCGTACTTCCCCTTCAGCGAAAGGTCGAAGCAGCTTCGCACCAGCGGGCAGACAATTGTCTCCATCAGCGTGTCCGCCTTCGTCACCGGTTCATGGACATCGCCCTTGATGCGGAAAGGGACGCATCCGGCCGCCGTGATAATCTCCGCCGGCGTGACAGCGCAAAGGTAACCGATTACCCACGTGCCCTCCTTCTTCAGTTCTCTCGCGCGGCA
>CAYSQK010000219.1:2125-3572 GCA_964433075.1 uncultured Dehalococcoidales bacterium | reverse complement strand
AAAGCAATTACCTTCGATTCCGGCGGTATTTCAATCAAGCCCTCGGCCGGTATGGAGGATATGAAGGGCGACATGTCCGGCGGGGCGGCCGTCATAGCGGCCATGGGAGCGATTGCACAACTTAAACCGGCGGTCAATGTTACCGGCATCATACCGGCGACGGAGAATCTGCCGAGTGGAAAGGCCCTTAAACCGGGCGACGTCATTACCGCCATGGGCGGAAAGACGATAGAAATAATCTCGACCGATGCGGAAGGCAGACTGATACTTGCCGATGCTATCGGATATGCCCGGAAACTGAAAGCGAAACGCATTGTCGATATTGCAACCCTCACCGGGGCAATGGCATCCACGCTTGGCGATATCTGTTTCGGAGCTTTCCCCAACAACCAGGAACTAGCTGATGCTGTCATTGCTGCCGGCGCAGAGGCCGGAGAGCGAATCTGGCAGATGCCGATGTTCGACGATTATAAGGAATTGAACAAGAGCGAGGTAGCCGATATTAAAAATACCGGCGGACGGTATGCCGGTTCGATAACCGCCGCTCATTTTCTCGGAGAATTCGTCGGTGATGTCCCCTGGGTACACCTCGATATCGCCGGTGTCTTTTTATCAGATAAAACGAAAAATTACACTGTAAAAGGAGCTACCGGAATACCGGTCAGGACGCTGGTAAACCTGGTCATGTCTCTGAAAAAATCATAATAAGGGAGGTATCGACGCAATGAAAATCCAGTGGCTGGGACACTCTTCATTTCTCATCACGACAGCAAACGGGACGAAAATATTGACCGACCCTTATGACGCGGTTTTTGGTCTGGCGTACGGGAAAATCGATGCGGCGGCCGATATCGTTACCGTCAGTCATGAACACGGTGATCACAACAATACCGCTGCCGTCAAAGGTAACCCTCAGGTAATCAGAACACCGGAAGCGGTCACAGCGGCCGGCATTACGGTGAGAGGTATCGATACCTTTCATGACGACTCGCAGGGAAGCGAGCGGGGGAAAAATACGGTCTTTTGTTTCGCAGCCGATGGTATGCACGTATGCCATCTCGGTGACCTCGGGCACATGCTGACCGATAAACAGATTCAGAGTATCGGGAAGACCGATATCCTGATGATACCGGTTCTGGCCTCGAAAACCTTGGCGGAATTTAAAGATATGGCCACCCTGAATGAGCAGCTAGAGAACATGCTGGCCGTACTGGCACCTAAAGAAGCCAATATACTAGAAAATATCGCCGCGGATAATACGATCGAGCAGATAGCGGCCAAGTTCAATACCAATGAGGAAAATATCAAGCGAGACTTAAGGGCCATACGCGTCAAGCTCATAGCGAACGATCATGCGCGTATCCTTATTGAAGCGGCGCAGCGCAGCCTGCCCGCCATCCTCCGCGGGTCCATCAAGGTAGATAATACACAGGCAAACTATATTACC
>CAYSQK010000219.1:0-2115 GCA_964433075.1 uncultured Dehalococcoidales bacterium | reverse complement strand
GGGTATCGGGAAGACAGATATCCTGATGATACCTGTCGGTGGTAACTTCACCATCGATGCGGCTGCTGCCGATAAGGTTATCGCAGCGTTACAACCGGCGGTCGTGATACCGATGCATTTCTGCAATGACCGGTGTCCGGAATTTCCTGTTGCCGGAATCAGTGAATTCACAAAAGGGAAATCCAATACAACAATAATGGCGGCAAGTGAAGTTGAGTATTCAAAGGAATCACTGCCTGATTCTCCCCAGATCATTATTTTATCACCTGCACGGTAAGCGACGTATCGGAAGGATAATACAGAAATTTGATATTTGACGCTTCGGAATTCACCTTTAAAGCGCCGGTTACGATATCGAGAGCCCGCCGGGTGCTCATCAAGCCCAGCGCCGGATTTACCGAGCCTTATCCTGTCACGACCAGCAGAGAAATGCTGGCGAATATCATCAGAGGTATCCGGCAGGTAAGCGACGCCGATATACTGATTCTGGAAGGAACGAAAAACGGCGATTCGATTTACCCGGTTTACCAGTCACTTGCTTACGATTTTCCCCGTGTCCTGATGCTCGATGTCAAAGACTGCATATGGGTTGAGGTGGATAATCCATTACCGAAACCGCTGGTCGTTCCTACGTTCTGGGTTCCGAACGTCATTCTTTCCAGCGATTATCTTATCTCGGTTGCTCCACTCAAAGTCATCAAGGGGGCAGGGCATCTCAGCATCATGAACATGCTGACGCTGCTGCCGAGTTCGAAATACTCCACCGGCGAATTGACCGGCTGGGAAACTCTCTACAGTCAGGGAATTGAAAAAGTTATCACCGACCTTTACTTCACTCTTCCCTTCGATCTCGGTATCGTTGAAGCGACGCAGACATTTACGAGCCGTGACGAATCAGTCTATGGTGATGTTGAACACTGCGGAAAGATATTTGTCGGCGAGCCATACGAGGTCGACCGGGAAGTGGGCAACGAATTCGGCGTCCGGATGGAGTACCTCGACCTTATCGATCAGGCGAGAGAAGAGATGGAGTAGCCATCCGTTCATCACCCCGGTTCATTCACTATATCAAACGTGCGGTATGTTCCTGTATAGTCCGTCCACTCGATATCAAGTTTGTTGACTCTTGCTCCCGGCGGACCGGATTCCAAATACTCTGCGAGTGTCCGAAGGATATCTTCCTCACCTTCGGCGATGACTTCGACACTGGTACCGTTCCTGAGATTTCGCACTGTTCCGGTGACCCCGAGAGTATTTGCCTTTCTCAGGGTTGAAAGACGAAAATAGACGCCCTGAACTTTTCCGTGAACTACCGCTTTAAAGGCTGCTTTTTTTGACATCAATATTTCTTACCCTGATATCGAACTCTCATGCCGGTTAACGACGGGTATCGATAAAAAAACCGGCCGTTTGTTCATTAATACCGGCCGGTTTCTGACCTGAGTCAAGAGAAGATGTTCGAGGGAATACACTAATCCTCGTCGTCTTCATCTCTTTTCTTTCGTTCCTTTCGAACCACTTCAACGGTCATCGGGGGAGGAACCACATTGGTCGATACAACCTTTTGTTTGATGTCTTTTTTCGGTTTTCTGGTTTCCCGTTTCGGTTTATCACTTCTTCCCATAGTATTGCCTCCGTTTTGCTATTGAAATAGAGCCGTTCTAACCTGAAGTTTATCAAAGACGGCGGTGACTGTAAAGAGTCAGAGCAATTTCTCCAGAGCTTCCCGGGCAGCCTCGGCTTCCGCTTCTTTTTTGTTTTTCCCCGAACCAATTCCGAGAACGGTATCACCAAGTCTGACTTCAACGCTGAATGTTTTGATATGGTCGGGGCCTTCCGTTCCTGTAACATGGTAGGACGGAATGCGTTGTTTTTGTGATTGAATGAGTTCCTGGAGCTTCGATTTGAAATCGGTCATCGCCGGTCTGGAAATCGCTTTTTCCCATTCATCGGTAAGGAGTCTTACAATCATGCCGGCAGTTACGGAGTATCCCTGGTCAAGATATACGGCAGCAATGACCGCTTCCATGGCGCAGGAGAGATTGGCGGTTTTCTGCCTGCCTCCGCTGGAGTCCTCACCTTTTCCGAGAAACAGGTAATCACCCAGAGCGATAG
>CAYSQK010000218.1:0-3574 GCA_964433075.1 uncultured Dehalococcoidales bacterium | reverse complement strand
GGCTGATATTGATACGGTTCTTGACGAGGTTATCAACCAGGAACAGCGTCACGAATTCGAAACGACGATGGAGCTCGATTTCGGTTTCGATGTTCCGGGGGTCGGACGAGTCCGCTGCAATGCGGCCAGACAGCGGGGAACAACGACGCTGGTGATGAGGCTGCTGCCTTCCAGTCTTCCATCGATAGAAGAACTAGGGTTACCCCCGGTGTGTAAAGATTTAATCCGGAGGCCGCGAGGCATGGTGGTTATCAGCGGCCCGACCGGCAGCGGCAAGTCGACGACACTGAGCGCCATGATTAATTTTCTCAATGCAACCGAGCGAAGGAGAATCGTGACTATCGAGGATCCAATCGAATTCGTTTATAAAAATGATAAATGTATCATCACGCAGAGAGAACTGGGCGGTGATACGAAAACGTTTGCAAGCGCTTTACGGCATGTCCTCCGTCAGGACCCGGATGTGATTCTCGTCGGTGAAATGAGAGATCAGGAAACAGCGTCAGCAGCTTTGACGATTGCTGAAACAGGCCATCTTATCATCACCACCGGGCATGCTCCCAGCGCTTCCCAGGCGGTGGAGAGGATAATCGACCTGTTTCCTCCGGATGAACGGGGGACAGTCCAATCGCGGGTTGCGTCACTTATCATAGGCATTCTCAGTCAGGCGCTGGTCCCAACCTCAGACGGGAAGGGGAGAATTGCGGCTATCGAAGTCATGCTGGCGAATTCTGCGGTCAGAAGCAATATCAGAGACGGTAAGATTTACCAGTTGCCCAACACGATGCTGACCAGTGCCCGGCAGGGAATGGTACTCCTCGATAATGCGCTGATAGACCTTGTGAAAAAAGGAAAGATTACCCGAGAATCAGCCTTGTCCTTCTGCAACGATCAGGAAGAAGTAACCAAACAGACCGGCGGCGGGACACTCATGTAACCCGATAGTGTGATGATTGCGTACACCAGCGTTTTTACAGGACCATTTTTGTTTTGAAAAAAGCAGCCGAGACAAAAAAAATACTCAATGCAATAATAGACATTCATAACAGGCCCACCCTGTCAGACCAGGGTGCGGGCTTTGTTTCTCTTGTTGCGCAATGTTTACCCGTACCGCTGGTCCGGCTTTATTCTCTCGATACCACCGGAACAACGTACCGCTTGCTCGCAGCTACCGGTGACGGGAACTATTCCGATGATTCATGCCATGAAATCGATGTTGCGCATCCCAACGTAAAACGGCTGTTTCGCAGCGGGGCCAGACAGTTTCAAACCAATGATTCCGGCGGTTTATTTCATTCGTTTTTACCGACTGAGTTTACCAATGGTTCGAGAGAGTTAAAGAGAGTACTGGCTGTTCCGTTACGGGTTGACCGGCACAATACAGGGATCCTCATTATTGCCGACAGCCGTACGAGCGAGTTTACACAAGAAGAAATCAATACGGTTACCAATATCTCGCGGAGAATTGTTCCCGGACTGGAGAAATCATATTTGCATGAGAGGACCGCGGACAGAGAAAGAGACGTTACCGTTCTGCATTCCTGTTGCAGCATTATCTCCTCCAGCCATGATTATCCGGCAGTGTTCGAAGACTTTGCCATTGAACTGGGCACCATTGTCGATATTGATTGGGCGTCATTGATGATTATCGAAGATGAGGTAATTACGGTGCTGGCGAGTTATTCGACAACGGATACAAGCTGGAAACCCGGAGAATCCATGCTGCTTGAGGGCACGGCCACCGAGAGCGTAAAAAGTACCGGGACAGCGCTGATGGAACCCGATCTGGAAAGAGAGAGTCTTTTTGTGGGAGATGTTTACCATCTGAATGAAGGAATCCGTTCAGTTATCTGTGCTCCGATTTGCGCGGGAGATGGAGTAATCGGCAGTCTGATTGTCGGTTCGAGAAAACCGGATGCATTTTGCCAGCGTCAGGTCGAATTTCTTTCTAGGCTGGCACGTCAGATTTCCTTTCCCATCAAAAGCACTCGTCTTTACATGAAAGCACTCCAGGAATCCAACTATGATAAACTTACCGGCCTTTTTAACCGTCGTTCGATGGATGAACACATTGCCGGTGAAGTAAACCGGCATTCGAGATACGGAGGCGTCTTTACCCTGATTCTGTTTGATCTCGATGCAATGAAACATATCAACGATCATTTCGGCCATCTCGCCGGAGATGGTATTCTGGCGCGAACCGGTAAGGTAATAAAAGAGGTTATCAGGAATGTGGACAAGGCGTTTCGATACGGCGGTGATGAGTTTGCACTCATTCTCCCGAATACGGTATCCAATGCAGCGGTCCAAGTATCCGAACGAGTACGAAAAGAACTTTCTGAACAGCTGATTGTCGATGATATGACGGTTACGGCCAGTTTCGGATTAGCGAGCTGGCCGGCGGACGGCGTAGAACCGGATGAACTGATTGCGGCGGCTGACGGAGCGTTGTATGAAGCGAAAAACAGAGGTGGTAACAGAAGCTGTTCTGCGCATGAATCCAGGTGCCGTTTTTTTTAAAGCGAACAGTACCCGCGAGTCCACTTGATTAACCGTTGCTTTTTCGATAAAATCGGTTATGGATGTATAAAACAATAAAACCGCATATTTACGATGAGGGCCTGGTTGGGTAAGAGACTTCGCATACCAGCTCCCGTAAAAGTTCTATCAGTTTTTGTTCTCCTCTATATTTTTCTCGTCGGTATCAAATTCATCAGTATTTCCTTCGGTCTTTTTGGCGATGATTTTGCACGGCAGCTCGTCACGTTTTACTCGAACCCATTTTGCGGACTCTTTACCGGTATACTCATAACCAGCCTCGTTCAAAGTTCATCGGCAACGACATCGCTGGTTGTTGCATTTACTGCCAGCGGTTTACTCCCTCTCGAATCAGCAATCCCGATGATACTCGGGGCGAATGTCGGTTCGACTATCACGAGCCTGCTTGTCTCCTTTACCTTCATAACCAGAAAAGACGATTTCAGGCGGGCTTTTTCTGCCGCGACGATGCACGATTTTTTCAACATCTTTGCCATCATCATTTTCTTTCCTCTTGAAATTGCGTTTCACGTTATTCAGAAATCCGCCCTTTTTCTCACCGACATGTTCAAAAACATCGGGGGTGTTTCCGTAACAAGTCCCTTGAAGTACATCATCGACCCGGCAACCGATGGGGTTCAACATCTCCTCATGGATACGTGGAATCTCTCCAGCATGATTTCGGGCATCATCATGCTGGTGGCGGCGATAATCATGGTCGTGTTTGCCCTCGTGTATCTCGTCAAAGCGATGAAATCGATTGTCGTCAATACGACCGAAAAGGTGGTCGACAGATTTCTCTTCAGAAATACATTTACCGCGTTTGTTCTCGGTATACTGCTAACGGCGGTGATACAGAGCAGTGCGGTGACGATTTCGATGGTCGTCGGCATGGTTGCGGCAGGTCTGCTCGACCTTAATCGTGCGTTTCCCTATGCGCTCGGGGCAAATATAGGCACCACAATCACGGCATTACTTGCATCCCTCGCAGATCGGAAGAGCACACGTCTGAACTCCAGTCACGAGATTCCATCTC
>CAYSQK010000217.1:0-3575 GCA_964433075.1 uncultured Dehalococcoidales bacterium | reverse complement strand
GATAATGAGCGGTGACTGGAGTTCAGACGTGTGCTCTTCCGATCTTAAGGATTGCATGGGCAAGAGAGGAATCGATTTCCACCTCGCCGAGCGGCGTCTCCCAGACACCCTCCGCCATGATGCTGAGCGGACGGCCGAAGCCGGTGTGGCTCGGGCCGATGATGATGACGGTATCGGTCAAAACAATTCTCGAAAGGACGGCTCCCACTACCCGTCCGGAATAGACATACCCGGCGTGGGGAACGATAATTCCGAGGACATTTTCTTTATCGGTCTCTTCGACGAGCGTCTCCGCAATGGCTTCGCGGAGTTCATCAGGTGTGCCCGGATAGAACTGTCCGGCAACCACCGCCTGTCTTGTATTCATCATCACTCTCCTGTGCATGTACCGTTGTTATGACTCTATTATACCCTGAAATTAAGCTCGGCTCCGCAGGAACGGCATTTCGAACCGTCGAGACCGAGCATAGTGATTTCGTAGCCGTGCCGCCCGATGACGGTGGCGCCGCACGAATAGCAGACGGTGCTCTCGTTCCGGTGACCGGGAGCATTGCCGGTGTAAATGAACTTCAGCCCGGCTTTCCTGCCGATTTCACAGGCGCGTTCGAGCGTGGAAATCGGCGTCGCGGGAACATCGGTCAGACGGTAGGCAGGATGGAACCTCGTAACATGCCAGGGGGTCAGCTCGCCAAGCTCGCTGCATATCCATTCGGCAATTCCCTTAAGCTGCTCATCATCGTCATTCCAGGTGGGGATGATATTGGTAACGATTTCGACATGCATGTCCCACTTCGTTTTTGCCAGCCGGGCAGTTTCGAGGACGCCGCGCCAGTCCGGCACGCCGGCTACCTCACGGTAAAAGCGGTCGGAAAAACCTTTGATATCGACACGGCAGGCATCGATATACGGTCCGAGGGCATCCAGGGCCGATTCGGACGAATACCCGTTGGTCACGAGGGCGGTATAGAGGCCGTTCCGCTTCGCCAGTCGGGCGGTTTCAAGCACATACTCCAGCCAGATACCCGGCTCGTTATACGTCCAGGCAATACCCCGGCACTGGTATTCACGGGCGAGGCTGACAGCCCGTTCCGGAGTGATTTCCCGGCAGTCGTCCTGCCCTGTCTCGATTTCCGCCCGGGAGATTTCCCAGTTCTGGCAGTGCCGGCACTGGAAATTACAGCCGAGCGTCCCCAGGGAAAAGACGGAGGTGCCGGGGTGGAAATGGAAGAGCGGTTTCTTTTCGATGGGGTCGTTGGCGAGGGAAGAGACGAGGGCGAAGTTCAAATTATAGAGAGTGCCGTCCAGATTCCGGTATGCGCCGCAGACGCCGTACTTGCCGACGTTTATTTTGCAGTGCCACCGGCAGGTGTGACACTGTACCCGCCTGTCCGGGAGTTTTTCGTAGAGGAGCGCCTCTTTCATGGTCAACACCTTTCCCTGATTATAACACACCGGGCAAGGGTAAATTACGGTGAACAGGTAATGGGTGACCGGCGACAGTTACGAGTGGGAGGAACCGCCTGGCCTGCCAGGCTGAATGAGTACTTCGGCGGGTATTCCCAAGCCCTGATTCAGCTTCCGAATCATGGTTAACGAAAGGGGCCGCTTCCGGTTGAGAATCTCCGATACCCGGGCTCTGCTTCCCAGGTAGGTTTCCAGGTCTTTCCTCGTCAAGCCGCGGCTCTCGATATAGTACAGAATTGCCTCGACCGGGTCCGGTACGGGGATTTCGTAGTGATGATTCTCATAATCTTCAACCAGTGCCGTCAGCACTTCCGGACGGCCCGATTCGAACGTCCCCGGCTTGGCATCGAAGAGCGATTCGATTTCCTTGAGCGCCGCTTCATAATCCTCTTCGGTTTTAATCGGTCTTACTTCTACTACCATTGCCTTACCTCAAACAGTCTCTGCGTCGATTTTGTCGTATTCCTGATGGGTACCGACGAACCGGATAAAGACGATTTTCTGGATATATCGTATACTTACCACGATTCTATACTTGTTCCCCTTGATAGTAAATAATGGCCGACCTGCAGAAACAAAAAAGGGGCTTTCGCCCCTTTGTCTGCTCTCACCGGTTCACCTTATGCGTTCAGCAGTTCGGTGACGACCTCGTTGATAATTTTACCGTCGGCTTTGCCTTTGAGTTTCGCGATTATCTTCGGCATTACCTTGCCTTTGTCGCCGGGGCCTTTGGCGCCTTCGGCTTCGATGATTGCCCGGGCTTCGGCAACGATTTCATCACGGGACAACTGCTTCGGCAGGTACTCTTCAAGGATTTTCAGTTCGGCTTTCTCTTTATCAGCCAGGTCCTGCCGTTTTCCATCCTCGAAAGCGGTGATGCTGTCGTTGTGCTGTTTCACTTCTTTCTGGAGGACGCCGAGGATTTCACCGTCATCGAGCTCCCGGCGCTTGTCGATTTCAGCATTCTTGACCGCTGCCAGCACCATGCGGAGAACACTCCGCCTGAGCTCGTCGTGGTCCTTCATTGCCTGTCTGAATTCCTGGTTGAGTTTATCTTTCAGTCCTGCCATTGTTCACTCTCCGTCAAACGTATTTACTGCCTCGTCGTTTTTCTCGCTTTTCGCCTGCCGGCATCATCTTTCTTTTTCCGTTTTTCACCGGGTTTTTCATAATATTCACTGTTTTTCATATCGGAAAGGACTCCCGACTGCTGGACTTTCCTGTTGAACCGTTTCAGCAGGCTTTCAAAGTTTTCATTGTTACCGGCAGATACATCCGTCACCTGTCACCAACTCCTTTACCTTTTCCTCGATTTTCGACAGCACAGGCACCATCAGTATGCATTATTGTAGTGAGAGGCACAGGCGGTGTCAAGAATTTTGACAGCGGCTATCCGGCGAATTATAATGCCGCTATGACGACCCGAAACAACCGGACTCTCCACCTGGCGGATGCAATCATGCACGAACTGAAAACGTCGCTGACGGCAATCATCGTCTCCGCCGAACTGCTCGCCGAGGAACTGAAACCCGAAGAAAAGAGCGTGCTTGACCGGCTGATTCAGAGTGTTCTGAGGAATGCCAAGAGCATTGACGGCCGCATCAACCTCCTGACCGAAGCCGAGGGGCTGCTGTCCGACAATTCGAAGTTCCAGCCGCAGCCGGTCAATATCAACGACACCATCAGGGACGTCGCCTCGCAGCTCTATCCTGAGATACAGAGCAAAAAACAGGAACTGACGCTCGATGTACCGGAAAACCTGCCGGCAGTGAGAGCCGACAGCCAGTACCTCGAACAGATATTTCTCACCCTGCTCGCCAATGCCGTCAAGTTCACCGGCGAAAGAGGGGCAATCAGGCTCGAAATCCGGCGTGAGGGCGCCAGTCTGATGGTCCGGGTCATCGATAACGGGCCGGGAATCCCCGAGAAAGAGCAGGAACTCGTTTTCCAGCCGTATTACCAGGTCAACCGGCGAAAGGGACAGCCTGCCGAAGACAGCGAAGCCGAGACGAATCACCTCGGCAGCAACCACGGCCTCGGTCTGGCAATCGCCAAGATGCTGATAGAACTTCACGGCGGAAAACTGTGGCTTGAAAGTACAATCGGACAGG
>CAYSQK010000216.1:0-3589 GCA_964433075.1 uncultured Dehalococcoidales bacterium | reverse complement strand
TCTTCGATTTTCAGGGTCGCCACCGGGTCGAGGGCGCTGCACGGCTCATCCATCAGCACCACCTCCGGGTCGACCGCCAGTACCCTTGCAATGCACAACCGCTGCTGCTGCCCGCCGGAAAGAGCCAGACCGGACTGCTGGAGCTTGTCTTTGACTTCATCCCAGAGCGCCGCCTGGCGGAGACTCTTTTCTACAATCATCTCCAGTTCCATCCGGCTTCGCCGGCCGTGCTGCTTCGGGCCGAACGCCACATTATCGAAAATCGACATCGGAAACGGGTTCGGTTTCTGAAATACCATGCCGACTCTCTTCCGCAGATTCACCACGTTCATCGACCGGTCGTAAAGCGATCTTCCGTCAAGCTCGATTGCACCTTCGACCCGCACCCCCGGAATCAGGTCGTTCATCCGGTTCAACAGCCGGAGAAAAGAAGACTTGCCGCAGCCCGAAGGCCCGATAATCGAGGTAATCGAACAGGTCGGGATATCGAGTGAAATATCCCGCAGCGCCTGAAATTTACCGTAGTAGAGGTTCACGTTCCTGGCACTCAGTTTGCCGCATGTGTTTGTTCTGGTATCGATTGTCATCCAACCCTTCCCTGCATTTTTTTCTGGAATCGCTGTGATGTCCAGTTCGTCATGGTATTGATAACGATGATGATGATTATCAGCACCGCCCCGGTAGCCATGGCTTTTTCGAAGGCTCTCGTCTCCATGGCCAGGTAGAAAACGTGGAGAGCCAGTGTTCGCCCGCCCGAAAGGAGCGAGGTCGGCATCGCCGCACTCCCTCCCAGGGTAACGTAAAGGCAGGCTGTTTCCTCGATGGAGCGTCCGATACAGAGAATGACGCCCGTGACAATTCCCGGCAGCGCTGCCGGCAGCACCACTTTCGAAATTGTCTGCCATTTCGTCGAACCGAGGGCGAGCGCCGCTTCCCGGTATCCCTGAGGAACCGACCTGATAGCTTCCTCGCTCGTCCGTATCATCGTCGGCAGCAGCAGACAGACGAGCGTCAGCGCTCCGGAAAGTATCGAAAAATTGAAGTGGAGAACGGTCACGAAAAGGGCAAACCCGAAAAGGCCGAAGATAATCGAAGGCACACCGGACAGCGTTTCCACACCGTACCGGATAATCCTCGTCAGCCGGTTAGCCGGAGCGTACTCCGCGAGGTATATCGCCGCGCCGAGTCCGACCGGTACCAGGATAACGATTGTTACCGCCGTCAGGTAGAGCGTTGTCACAATGACCGTCGAAATGCCTCCCTCGCCGGAAAGCCCTCCCCGCGGGGCCGTAAACAGAAAATCAGGCGTGATGGAAGGGATTCCCTGAATGAGAACGTACCCGATGACCACCACGAGGATGAGGACGGTGACGAACCCTCCTGCCCAGATGAAAGTCATGGCAATCCGCTGGGTGGTATCAGGTGACAATCGGTGCATGGTTACCTCTCTTCAATGAAATGACGGCGATACTGTTGAGCAGGAGAATGAACAGAAACAGCACGATGCCGGTCGCGAACAGGGCGCTTTCGTGAGCGCCGGTCGCGTAGCTGATTTCGACGGCGATATTGCCCGTCAGCGTCCGCGCCGGGTCGAAAGGCGATTTCGGAATGAGAATCGAATTCCCGATAACCATAATCATCGCCATCGTTTCACCGACCGCCCTCCCCATGCCGAGCACCACCGCCGCACCGATGCCTGATTTCGCTGCCGGCAGAATGACCTGCCGGATTGCCTGCCAGTGCGTCGCTCCCAGCGCCAGTGCCCCTTCCTTATACGATACCGGCACCGCCCGGATACTGTCTTCGGTGATGCTGATAATGGTCGGCAGCACCATCGCCATGAGAACAATCGACGCCGCCAGGACGCTGAATCCGCTGCCGGCGATTCTCCCGATTGCCGGAACCAGCAGCACCAGACCGACCAGGCCGTACACCACTGACGGGATTCCTACGAGCAGTTCGACCGCCGGACGGATTATCTGACGTACCCGGTACGGGGCAACTTCCGCCAGCAGAATCGCGCAGGCAATCCCGAGCGGCACCGCCAGCAGCAAAGACCCCGCCGTCACCAGCAGCGACCCGATTATCATGCCGGCGATACCGTACTGGTCCTGACCGGGACGCCAGACGGTTCCGAACAGGAAATCGAAAATACCGATTTCCCGGAAAGCCGGCAGCCCGTCCTTGAATATGAAAACTGCAATCGCCAGCAGCACCAGGAAACAGACCATGGCGCTGGCTGCGACGAGCCAGGTTGCGATTCGGTCGGTTATAAATTTCGCCACTATGCTGCTCCGTTATATCCGGAAGCACAACAGGGACGAATCGTTCCCGTTGTGCTCAGGAATAGTCCTTGTTTATTGTTACTTAAGCGTGATAACCGGGATGTAGTCTTCGGCAACGATTCTCTGGCCGGCCTCGCTGAGGCAGAAGTCGATGAATTCCTTGACGATTCCGGACGGCTGACCTTTGGTGATGAACAGCAGCGGCCGGACTACCGGATACGTGCCGTTCAGAGCATTTTCGACTGTGGCATCGACGCCGTCGATGCTCACCGCCTGTACCGATGCATCGATGTACCCGAAGGAGAGAAACCCTATCGCATTCGCGTCACCGGCAACGGTCGTTCTGATAGCTCCGTTCGAAGGCTGGAGAATCGCCCCGGCTGTGATAAGTTCCTCGCCCATTACCATCTCTTCGAAGGCTGCCCGCGTGCCAGAGCCTTCTTCCCGGGCGACGACGTTGATATCAGCATCGGGTCCGCCGACCTCGCTCCAGTTCGTGATAGTACCGTTGTATATTTCTTTTACCTGAGCACTCGTCATGCCGGTCACCGCGTTCCCGGGGTTGACGACAATCGCAATGCCGTCCTTCGCCAGGACGTAGGTGACAACGCCGAGTTCGAGCTCGCTCGCTTTCAACTCGCGGGATGCGGCGCCGATATCGACTGTCCCTTCGGCGGCTGATTTCACGCCGACACTCGAGCCTCCGCCCTGGATAACGATTCGTATATCGGGGTGGTTGTCCATGAAAGCTGTCGCCAGTGACTCGGCGACCGGCTGTACCGTCGTCGACCCGGCTTCAGTAATCTCCTGTGTTTTGCCGGTCGTTGTGCCGGACGGGGTTGTGTCATCGGAACAACCGGTGAACAGCAGCGCCAGTCCTATCAGCCCGGCCAGAGTACCCATGAGGATTTTGTTTCGTGTCATGAATTCCGTTTTCCTTCCTTTTTTCTGCATTAAACGTTCTGATAATCGTTTACACTTTCATTATCAGTGGCGGAGTTTAAGAGCAGATTATGGCGCTGTTATGGTTTGCTTAAAGTTTGATTAAGGTTTTGTTAAGAAAAGGGAAAAAGAATCGAAAAGATTGGAAAAGAGGAACCATGAATCTGAAATGAAATCCTGATAAAAAAGAAATGGGGTGGAAATAACTGGAGCCAGCGAAGAGGGTCGAACTCTTGACCTACGGTTTACGAAACCGTTGCTCTGCCAACTGAGCTACGCTGGCTTTAAGGCTGTATTGTAACGTATTACATCCCCTAGATCGGAAGAGCACACGTCTGAACTCCAGTCACCGCTCATTATCT
>CAYSQK010000215.1:0-3630 GCA_964433075.1 uncultured Dehalococcoidales bacterium | reverse complement strand
CGTATCATAATCCAGCCGTCTTCGAACCCGGCCTTGATACCGTCCCGGTCATCGACCCGGAGCGGCTGCAGCGCCTGAAGGTACCGTTTCATCGTCGCAGTATCGAAGGCCGTCATCGGCAAACTGGTCCGGCGTATCGGATAATCGGGAATTTCATCGACATATTCGGAAAGTTTCCTCTCCGCGGCAATCGTTATCAGCCGGGCAGCGGCAAAGGGGCCGTCTGGGCAAAACGTATCCTCGGGGAAGACCCAGCTTCCGGACGGCTCACCGCCGAAACGGCCGCCCGACCTCAGTTCTTCGGAGACATAGTTATCGCCGATTTTCGTTCTGACAACGGAAAAACCGGTTTCATCGATTATCATCGACGCATCGAGGGTCGTCACCACTTTCTCGCCGCCGTAATATCGGGCAAAAATGACGAGCAGCTTGTCGCCGGGGATGAACCTGCCCTTGTCATCGACTGCCATCATCCGGTCGGCATCCCCGTCATGGGCGATTCCGATATCAGCCCCCGTTTCGCCGGTCAGTTTGACCAGCCCCTGAAGATTTTTTTCCGTCGGTTCGGAAGGCCGCTGAAAGCGGCCGTCCGGCGTACAATGCAGTTCGATGACCTCGCACCCCATTTTCCTGAGGAGGAGCGGGGTAATGACGGAGGCGGCGCCGCCGCCGCAATCGAGGGCTACTTTCAATGGGAACTGCCCGGGAATGAGCGACCTGATGCGTTCGATATGGGTACCGACGGCTTCATCCGACCGGCGGCAGTTTTTCATCATTTTCCAGTCGAAACCGGTTTTTTCATCGGCCGTTATCATGGCTTCGAGCTGCGACTGCTGAGCAGCATCGAAGGCAGAGCCGTCCGGATTGATGAACTTCAGGCCGTTATACTCGGGAGGATTGTGCGACGCGGTAATCATGACACCGGCGCCGGCTTGTTCGGCGGCGATGGCGACCGTCGGCGTCGGGACGAGACCGATATCCGTTATCTCCGCCCCGGCCAGTAACGCTCCTGAGATAAAAGCGTGCTTCAGGGCGCCGCTCGATGTCCGGGCATCGCACCCGATGACGAGGTTCCCGTACGTTTTCCCGGCAGCCGTACCGGCTCTCACGGCAATATCGAGGAGATTGCCGTCGGCGATTTTTCGTATACCGGAGGTTCCGAACAGTTTCATGCTGCCTTGATTGTAATTGCCGGAATACCGGCTGTCAATCGGTTTTTTCGGGACAATCCAGGGAATCTGTCCGACTCGTCCGACTCCCAACTCTTAACTGAAAACTGTCTACTGTCTACTGTCTACTGTAAACTGTAAACTGAGAACTTCTTCAGTCCCTGCCACCCACAACCAAACAGAACCCGACACAAAATGCTTTGACTACCTGCGGAGTCTATGCTATATTTCCGTTAATTACCTTTATGTAATACCATTTTCGGAAAGAAAGTCAGGCTATGTGCGGAATAATCGGATACATCGGCAGGGATACGAAAGTAAAATCAATCGACCTCGGCATCGGCGCCTTGAAACGGCTCGAATACCGCGGGTACGATTCGGCCGGGCTGGCTTTCTGGGACGATGACGAAAAGAAAATCATCAGCCGGAAAGCGGTCGGCAAGATTGCCAGCCTCGAATCACGGCTGAACTTGAACGGAACGCAGGCCGCGAATCCGATTATCCTCCACACCCGCTGGGCGACACACGGCGGGGTGACGGAGGAAAACGCCCATCCTCACTGCGACTGCACGGGGAATATCTGGGTGGTCCATAACGGCATCATCGAAAATTACCAGCAGCTCAAAGAGCAGCTTGTCAAAGAGGGACACAAATTTGCATCGGAAACCGATACGGAAGTAATCGCCCACCTCATCGAAAAATACTTCAAAGGAAATCTCGAAGATGCCGTGAGAGAGGCCCTTCAGCATATCGAAGGCACCTACGGACTGGCAATCATCGCCCGGGACGACCCCGACAAAATCGTCGCCGCCCGTCTTTCGAGCCCCCTCCTCATCGGTATCGGCAACAAAGACTTCATCCTCGCCTCCGACCCGGCGGCCGTCATTTCTCACACACGGAAAGTTGTCTACCTCGAAGACCGGGAACTTGCCGTCATCACCCGCGATAATTTTTCCATTATCAAGGATAAAAAGCCGCTCGACATCGAATGGGAAGCGGACGACTACGAAAAAGGCGGCTACGAGCACTTCATGCTGAAAGAAATCATGGAGCAGCCGCAGACGCTTGAGAACGCCGTCAAAGGCAGGCTCGTTCCGGAAGAAGGGACAGCCCGGCTGGGAGGTCTCGACCTCGTGCAAAAGCGGCTGAGAGCCGTCGATAAAGCGTTTTTCGTTGCCTGCGGCACCGCCAGTTACGCCGGTATTGCCGGAGAGTACATGTTCGAAGAGTATGCCGGTATCCTGGCGAAAAGCGATGCGGCCTCCGAGTTCAGGTACCGGACCAACCTGCTCGACCGGCATTCGGTCGTTATTGCCGTCTCCCAGTCCGGAGAAACCGCTGATACCCTGGCGGCAATAAAAGAAGCCAAATCGAGAGGGGTGCTGACGCTCGGTATCACCAATGTCGTCGGTTCGAGCCAGGCACGGGAGACTGACGCCGGGGTATACACCCGCACCGGACCGGAAATATCGGTCGCGTCGACGAAAGCCTTCACCTCGCAGTTGATGATAATGGTGCTGATGACGCTGTTCATGGGACGGCAGCGGCAGCTTTCGCAGGCAGTCGGTCAGCAGATAGCCCGTGAACTCACAAAAATACCGGACCTCGCCCGGCGGGTGCTCAATACCAGCGACCGGATACAGGAACTGGCCGGCAAGTACCGGGATTTCGATAATTTCATGTATCTCGGAAGGAAATACAGTTACCCGGTCGCCATGGAAGGGGCGTTAAAACTGAAGGAGATATCCTACGCCCATGCGGAAGGGTGCCGGGGCGGGGAAACGAAACACGGGCCGCTGGCGCTGATGTCCGAGGTATTCCCGTGCATCTGCGTCGTGCCCAGCGACAGCGTCTACGCCAAAATGGTTTCGAACATACAGGAAATCAAAGCCAGGAAATCGCCGGTTATCGCCATCGCCACCGAAGGCAACACGGACATCAAGAGGCTGGTCGACGACGTAATTTATATCCCTGAAACCCTCGAACCGCTGACACCCATGCTCAGCATTCTGCCCCTTCAGCTTTTTGCGTACCACTTCGCGGTGCTCCGGGGAGTCGATATCGACAAGCCGCGGAACCTGGCCAAATCCGTAACCGTCGAATAGGTACTTCATTACGTACAACCGGATGGTGAAAAGAGAACATGAGCGAAAAAATTGTGACGGTCTCAGGCGGTTTCGACCCGGTCCACATCGGACACGTCAGGATGATACGGGGAGCCGCTCAACTGGGCAAACTCATCGTTATCCTCAACAATGACGCCTTCCTGATGAGGAAAAAGGGATTCGTGTTCATGCCCCTCGAAGAGCGGAAGGAGATTCTTGAGAACATCAAGGGGGTCGACAGCGTCTTCGTCGCAATCGATGAAGACGACAGCGTCTGCAAGAGCCTCGAAGCGATAAAACCCGACATCTTCAGATCGGAAGAGCACACGTCTGAACTCCAGTCACCGCTCATTATC
>CAYSQK010000214.1:0-3668 GCA_964433075.1 uncultured Dehalococcoidales bacterium | reverse complement strand
TCCGTACGGGTTGTTTCCTGTATTTGGCACCCCAGAGAGTAAGACCGACACTGGTGGCGTACGCCGGGTCGCAAAGGGCATCGCTGATGCCGGGCATATTGACAGGAGTCCCGATTCTGACGGGGATTCTCATAATATCCTGTCCGAGCAAGTCAATACCCGGGAGATTGGAACTGCCGCCGGTGAGAACGAGGCCGGCAGGTACCAGCGATTCGTAGCGTGAGCGCGGTAATTCGAGCAAAATCAATCTGAGTATCTCTTCGACGCGGGCTTTGATAATTTCCGCCATGTCCTGATAGGAAATACCGTGGCCGTTGGTGGACATTGGTTCCGTTTCAGCGCCTTCGTAGACGGGCAGGACATTGCCGTACTTCTTCTTCATTTCTTCGGCTACCTCGAAGGGCAGGCCGAGGCCGATGGCAACGTCTCTGGTGAGCTGATATCCCGCGACGGGCAGAATGGCGGTGTGGTATATGCTGCCGTCTTTGAAGATAGCAACGTCGGTAGTGCCGCCACCGATGTCAGCCAGGATAACGCCGACCTGTTTTTCGTCTTCGCTGAGGACTGATTCGCCGCTGGCCAGCGGTTCAAGAACCAGGTCATCGATATCGATACCAAGACCTCTGATGCACTTTGTCATATTCTGAATGGAGGCAACAGCCGCCGTGATGACGTGTGTTTCGACGTCGAGACGGAAGCCGTGCATACCGACCGGATTTTTCACTCCGGCCTGTCCGTCGACCGCATAGTGTCTCGGAATCACGTGAATTAACTTCCTGTCGGTGGGTACTTTGATATTCTGCGCATTCTGAAGTACCCTCTTCAGGTCGTCCGGTTTGACCAGACGGTCGTTACGGGTGATAGCGACGACTCCCTGATTATTCATGGAAGTGACGTGACGCCCGGTAACACCGACATAGGCCGATTCTACCTTGTAACCGCTTGCTTGCTCTGCTTTTCTTACCGACTCCCGGATAGCCTCTCTGGCTTCGTTGATATTGGCAACCAGCCCTTTGTGTAAGCCCTGGGACGGCGCGATACCGACACCGGCAACCTGGATTCTATTTTTGTCGGATGCTTCGGCAATCGTCGTGCAAATCTTGGTTGTGCCAACATCGATTGAAACAATTAAGTTCCGATTTCTCATTTACCCCCTCCTTTTTCACTGAGTATTTGTTTCTGCGAGCTAGATGAACTTTCACATCTGCGAACCCCCTTCGTTATCTATCTGTTGTTGTTATCACATGGTATCTCCATAATTACGTACAATCGGTTAGACGAGCGCATATGTCTTGCGGAGTTCTTTCAACAGTGCCGGTCTCCTCCAGACATTTCTCCCGGAACCAGTTTCCGGCTGGACGCACATTTTTTCAATAATATCGAAATGTTCTTCCTGGCTTACGATGCGTTCGACGACCCTCATCCGGGCACTGCGACTGCGGGGATTACGGGCTATTTCCTCCGGCGACGGGGTAATCACCCTCCGGTTCAACTGGCGGAGGGTTGCCTTGTGGCCGCAGGTGCAGACCGGAATTTCCGGCGGGCAGATGCAGTCTTTTGCTTCGTGCTGGAAGAACTGTTTGACAATCCGGTCTTCGAGGGAATGGTAGCTGATGACGACCAGTCTTCCTTCGAAGCCGAGGACATCCATTGCCTGTTTCAGGGTTGTTTCGAGGACCTCGAGTTCGCGGTTGACGGCTATCCGCAGCGCCTGGAATGTTTTTGTTGCCGGATGAATCTTTCTCTGTTTACTGCCGACGCCCTTTTCGATAAGGCCGGCAAGTTCGGTGGTTGTTTTGACAGGCCGCCGGTTGACTATCAGCGAAGCAATCCGGCGGGCGGCACTTTCTTCACCGTATGTCCGGATAATTCGCGCCAGTTCTTCTTCCGGATACTCGTTGACGATGGTTGCCGCGGTTATTTCCTGGTCAGGGCTGAACCTCATGTCCAGCGGTGCTTCGTACTGGAAACTGAAACCACGGCTGCCTTCCGTCAACTGAAGTGACGAGAGACCGAGGTCGAGGAGAATGCCGTGAACGGGGAAAAAGTCATATTTAAAACAAATCGACTTGAGATTACTGAAATTATCATTCACCAGCAGGACAGAGTCGCGGTAACTGCTGAGCCGTTTCCGGGCTGTTTGAATGGCAACGGGGTCGGCATCGATCCCGAGCAACTGCCCGCCGGGGAGAATATGTTCGAGAATAAGCAGGGAATGACCGCCGCCGCCGAGGGTGCAGTCGACATACCGGCCGCCGGGCTGTACTGCCAGTGCCTGGATAACTTCTTCAGTTAGTACCGGAATATGAGCGGGAGTTATCATTCTCAAACCTGTTAGTGTCGTTCGAGACTTTCGATAATCTGCCAGGCCTGTTCCTGACTGGCAACTTTCTCTGCTTCCCACTGCTCTTTATTCCAGAGTTCGAGGTAGGTGTTGACACCGGCAATGACGAGTTCGTCTTCAATGCCTGCATACTCACGCAACGGGACCGGCAGAGCGATTCTTCCCTGATTATCGATTGTCAAATTAAAAGCCGTGGCGAAAACTGCCCGGTTAAGTCGTCGTATTTTGCTGGCGGCCAGGGTGTTGCTGGTGAGTGAGGCGGCCAGTTTATTCCATTCCGTGAGAGAGTAGGCGATGATATACTTTTCGGGGCCGCTGGTGAGTACCACACCGTCTTTAAGGTCCTTGCGGAACTTGGGCGGGATGGGAACCCTTCCCTTTTCGTCTATTTTGTATTCGAATTCGCCTAAAAACATTGCTGGTTCAATTTCCGGTGAAACCTATTATTCACCACAATCTACCATATTTCACCAATATTTACCATTTTGCACTACTATCTTTATTTTGTCAACCCCTTTTACATAAATTTTGAAAAAATAGTTAAAAACTTGTCATTAATGGTATTTTCGATACTGAAAAAAAGACATTAATGGCACAAAAAGGGGGAAGAACCGGATGATTTTTTAAAAAACCGACGGCTTTTTTACGCGGGGGGAGAAAGTGGGGGGAGGAATCAGTGGGAAGACGTGGGTTAGGAAGAGGGAGAGGATGAGTGAGAGGGTGAAGGAGAGGGAGGAGAGGCCGGGTGGTGAAAGGTGGTGAAAATCCGAGCCTGATACCTTTTCGGTCTCCGGGCAGCTTTCCGGTCAGGTATGCCTGTGATAGAATGAAGACTGCAGCATGAGAATCGATATACTGACATTATTTCCGGAGATGTTCGAGAGTATCCTGGGTTCAGCCATATTCAAACGAGCGGTTGAGCAGGGACTGGTGCGCATCGTTATCCGGAATATCAGGGATTACACCCATGACCGTCACCGGACGGTCGATGATACGCCGTACGGTGGCGGCGCCGGGATGGTGATGAAACCGGAACCGGTATTCGAAGCGGTTGAGGCGGTGGTTGCGGAAATTCTGGCTGAAAACCCTGATATATATAAGGAAGACATACCGGTGGTGCTGCTGACGCCGCAGGGAAGACTGTTTTCCCAGGCGATTGCCGGCAGTTATGCGGAACGAACGAATATCATTTTCCTGTGCGGGCATTACGAGGGAGTGGACGAGCGGATACGCGAACACCTCGTGACCGATGAGATAAGCATCGGTGACTACGTTCTGAGCGGGGGAGAAACGGCGGCGATGGTGGTGGCGGATGCGGTGATAC
>CAYSQK010000213.1:0-3678 GCA_964433075.1 uncultured Dehalococcoidales bacterium | reverse complement strand
ACGAGATGGAATCTCGTGACTGGAGTTTCAGACGTGTGCTCTTCCGATCTCATGGACCGACGGTGCTGCGGCCTGAGCGGCCGAGCCGGCGAAACCGACCAGAATAAAGCCGGTGAATACGATAACGCGTACCAGTTTCCAATACTTTTTCATGGATTCTTAACAATTCTTTGCTGAATATCTCTCACCCTCATTGTATCGTGGGAGGGGTGTCAATGCAACCATGAACGGACGCGATGCATATTTTGCAGACATCAGTTTGGGATAGATAGAATACGGATAGTGCATGCTCATGCCGCTTGAGGGAAAACAGACCGCTCATGGCGAGCCTGTCGAACCATGAGCGGTGCTTCTTATTACTACCGAACCGTTATTTATATACGCCGTATTCTTTACTGAATTCAATCATTGCCTTGAGGTTGAGCGGGCTGGTTTCCTCAACCGAGGTGCTCGGGGCGAGGATAAAGCCGCCGTTTTTTCCAACCTTGTCGATGAGATTCTTGCAGCAGGTAACCACGTCGTCCTTCGTTCCTACCTGGAGGAGGGAAGCGGGGACATTGCCGGAAATGCAGCAGTGGTCACCGAGAATTTCTTTCGCCCGTATAATGTCGGACGCTTCGAAACCGGCGGTGAACTTTCCTTTCGGCAGTTCAAGCAGATATTCGATACGGGAATCGAAGTGGCCTTCGATGAAAAAGTTCGGTGTCGCGCCGCGCTCGCAGAGGGTGGTGATGAGCTTTTTACAGGTCGGCCAGTAGAACTTTTCGAACTGTTCCTTCGAGAGGAATTCGTCGATGCCGCGGGTGTTGGTCATGAAAATCCGGATATCGCCGTTCTCATCAGGGATGATCGGCGTTTTTTCAAGCTGTTCTTTCAGGATGAATTCGCAGAGTTCAAGGAGCTTATCAGGGGCGCGGAACATGGCCATCATGGTGTTATGCATGCCGCAGAGGGAGTGTGAAACGATATCGAACGGGGGCAGTGCTCCGACCATCGGGGTCGAGTAGTAGCCGTAGCTCTCCATCAGTTTCTGCAGTCTATGCTGTTTATCCTGTACACTCCGCATTTCCCTTCCTGATTCACGAAGGATGTCGATGGCTGCTTCCATATCAGGGTCGGAAATCACCATGGCAAGCTGCTGGAGGGAGCCTGGGCCGTTGAAGAGCTGATAGAGGGGAGGGATGTTCCCGAAACCCTTCATTTTATCGCTCATGCGGGGAATTTGCTTCCGCACCATGTAATCGCGGGGGTCGGCCATGTACAGGCTGAACTCTTCCGGCTTCAGGCCTTCGATTTCGATTGACTGGTGGCCGTGCCATGGATTGGCGCCGAAGCCCGGCCATCGAGCGGTTTTCAGCCCGAGCATTGCCAGGGCTTTTCCGGACTGGTACATGCTTGCTCCGAACGAGTCCGGGCAGAAGTCATGCAGGGTTTTCTCGCAGGCTGCGTACCAGGCATCGAAATCGTTATAGGCTGCGGCGAAAGGGATACCGACATAACGGGCGGGGAAATAACCCATCGGGCAGTTAACCGGCACCCGGTCGGGTACGCCCACCGTCCATGCAGTTTTCGTTCTCAGGTACCGTTCCCGGCGGAGCTGCTCTGCCGGTTTTCCGATGTCAGGATCTTTAAACATACGTGTTTACCCTCCGAAAATACGTTATTAGCAGGGACAAATTGAAATAATGGTACATCAGCGAAAGGAGAGATACAACTTTCAAAACCTTGACCGCGAGGTAACTCCGGGTTGTATGATAGACGGGTAGACCGATTAAGGAGCAGTTCATTGAAACATAATAAATTTAAGGGTTTATCACTTTCCGCACTGGGGTTCGGCGCCATGCGCCTGCCGGTTATCGGTGAGGGGAACAACGCGAAGGTGAATGAAGCCGAAGCGGACAGAATCATTACCCGGGCGTACGAGAGCGGAGTGAATTATTTCGATACCGCCTATTCGTACCATAACGGGGAATCGGAGCGCGTTCTCGGGAGAATTCTCAGTAAATTTCCGCGAGAAAGTTTTTTCCTCGCTTCGAAATACCCCGGCCACGAAATCAAACCTTCTTATGACGTGAAAGCTACTTTCGAGGAGCAGATGGAAAAATGCGGAGTGGAGTATTTCGATTTCTACCTGTTCCATAATGTGTATGAGAATTCGATACGAACATATAAAAATCCGGAGTGGGGAATACTCAATTATCTCCTCGAACAGAGAAAAAACGGGCGCATCAGGCACCTCGGTTTTTCCACGCACGGGAGGCTGGAGACGATGGCCGATTTCCTTGATTACTGCGGCGGGAATATAGAATTCTGTCAGATTCAATTGAACTACCTCGACTGGAAGCTGCAGGACGGGCTGGCGAAGTATGAGCTGCTGACGAACCGGAACATTCCGGTCTGGGTGATGGAGCCGGTGAGGGGCGGCAAGCTGGCAAGCCTCTCGCCGGAGAACGAAGCGAAGCTGAAAGCGGTACGGCCGGATGAGAGTGCGGCTGCCTGGGCGTTTCGCTGGCTGCAGGAACTGCCGAATGTGACGGTTATTCTCTCAGGGATGTCGACGATGGAGCAGGTCGAGGACAATGTCCGGACGTTTTCCGGAGGGAAGCCGATGACGACCGATGAAATCATGCTTCTCGAAGAGGTTGCCGAAAGCATGATGGACCTGCTGCCGTGCACTGCCTGCCGGTACTGCACGAAGTCGTGCCCGCAGAACCTCGATATACCAACGCTGCTGGCGTATTACAATGACTGCCGGTATTCGCCGACCATTATCGCCAGCATGGCAATCGATGCCATGGAGCCGGAACAGCGGCCGTCGGCCTGTATCGACTGCGGAAACTGCCGGGAAGCCTGCCCGCAGGGAATCGATGTGCCGGAAGCGATGAAAGCGTTCCAGAAAATTCTCGACGAGCTTCCTCACTGGGGTGCAGACCCGGAGGCAGCCCGGAAGGCGATGCAGAAGAAGGAGTAACGGCAGGATAAAACCGGTTCAGGCTAGAGAGCCTGAAAATACAAGAATAATTTGCACAATATGATATAATTATTGTGTTTTGTTGAGATGGATTGGGGTGAAGTATATGGAGACAATGAAATTCGTCTACTATAACGAAAACAACATGTGGATAGGTTGGCTCGAGGAGTACCCCGATTACCGGAGCCAGGGCGAAACACTTGATGAACTGAAGGAAAATCTCAGGGATCTCTACAACGATATCAATTCCAACGAAATTCCTCACATACGCCGTCACGGCGAACTCATTATCGGATGAAGAGAATGGTAAAGCAGCCCAACCGATACCGCGACACCGTGAGATATCCGACAGCCTGGCGAAGCATATTCTAAAGATGCTGAACGCCGGGTAGAAGTTCTTTCAACCAATCAAGGCTATTTTCTATTTTCAGCCGAGGTCTGACGATAAAGGCGGTTGGTAGACAGGCAACAATTGATATGGGATTCTTCGTCGTCCGCTGGGCGGACTTCTCAAGAATGACAAGTCGGTCAGAGATTACTAAATCCCTCTCAATCCCCTCCCGATTGTGCTTCGCTTATACGGGATGTACCACTTTACAAAAGGGGCATTTGGACTGAAAGCGGAAAATGTATTTTTATTGGTGGGTTGCGTTCGCAGGGCAGATCGGAAGAGCACACGTCTGAACTCCAGTCACCGCTCATTATCT
>CAYSQK010000212.1:0-3690 GCA_964433075.1 uncultured Dehalococcoidales bacterium | reverse complement strand
TCCTGCCTCTCAGGGGAAAATTTCCCTGAAATCAGCGGTTCAGACTTCTGCAAACGTGAAAAACACCCTCAGAAGTCCGGCTGATTTCAAGCCCGAAAGACGGCGGGACGGTACTTCAGAGGCTTCCGGGAAGCCCGCGATGCCTCACTGTGCGAATCCGTGAGTCCCCTTCGGCGTGCCCGCAATTTTCAACCGCGTGTTTTTTTACGTTATTTCTTGCATTTGTAAAAATTTGGCTTATAATGAAGTCCGGCGGTAAAAAGTATTCCGTAAATTCTGCTATTATTGGAACGAACCTGTGAGTATTATCGATGATGTAAAACAGAAAACCGATATCGTCGAGGTGATTGGCCAGTACGTAACCCTCAGGAAATCCGGCCGGAACCTCTCGGCGCCGTGTCCGTTCCATGAAGAAAAGAATCCGTCCTTCTTCGTCTATCCGGAACGGCAGAGCTGGCACTGTTTCGGCGCCTGTAATACGGGCGGCGACGTCTTTTCCTTCATCATGAAGAAGGAGAATCTCGAATTCGGCGATGCCCTTCGCCTCCTTGCTGAACGCGCCGGCATCGTCATTCCCGACCGGATTAGACCGGACGAAAAAAAGGACGAAAAGGACAGAATTTTCGAGATGAACAGTGCAGCTTCGCTGTACTTTCATGGGTTACTATTGAATTCACCGGCCGCCGAACCGGCCAGAAAGTACCTTCAAAAACGAAAACTGAACGAAAAAACGGTCCGGGATTTTCAACTCGGCTACAGTCTCGATGACTGGGGTGCCCTGAAAAAATACCTGATGGACCGGGGATATTCCGAAAAAGAGCTTGTCGACGGCGGTCTTCTTGTCCAGTCCGAAGACGGTCGTACCCATGACCGATTCCGCAACCGGCTCATGTTTACCATCTGCGACAGCCGGGGGAGAGTGACCGGGTTCGGTGCCCGGGTTCTCGACGATTCTCTGCCGAAATACGTCAATTCTCCCCAGACGCTGGTGTTCGATAAAAGCGGCACCCTGTTTGCCATTAACCTGGCTTCACCGTCGATTCGACGGCTCGACCAGGCGGTCATGATGGAAGGCTACATGGATGTCATTACCGCTCACCAGAACGGCATCACCAACGTGGTTGCTTCGATGGGGACGGCGATTACCGATAAGCAGGTTAACGACTTGAAGAAGCTGACGAAAAATATCGTCCTCTCGCTCGATGCCGACAGCGCCGGCGAAGAAGCCATGCTGCGGTGTGTCGATTATGAAAATACCTTCGATATTGAATTGAACGTCGTCGTCCTTCCGGAAGGAAAAGACCCTGACGACGTTATCCGGGAACACCCGGACAGCTGGCAGGAATTTCTACAGAAAGCCATTCCGGTCGTCGACTTTTCGTTCGATATGGTGAGTGCGAAACTCGACCTGACAAAAGCCGGTGACAAGCGCACCCTCGTCGATAAGGTCGGACCGGTGGTCTCATCTCTGAAAAATCCGGTCCGGAGAGGCCACTATATCCAGAAACTGGCACGGCTGGCCGGCGTCAACGAGAATGCCATTCAGGCATCCCTCGGCGCCGCGAAGGCAGCCCCTTCGTACCGCCCCCAGCCGCAGCCGCAGGCACGGAGGACCGGACGGGCAACCGTGAAGACTCTCCTCTCGAAGCCTGTCGAGGAACAGTTTCTGGCTTTCCTGCTGAAGCATCCGGAGTTCAGCCTGCGAAGCCGTGATATCCCGCTCGATTATTTTGAAAACAGCGAAAACCGGCAGTTATTCATCGCCTGGCAGGAAACAACCGATATCGATTCACTCAGGAATCGCCTTGACAGTACGCTCGTTGATTACCTGGATACGCTGGTAATGAAGAATGTACTGGCAACAAAAACCGAGGAAAGGTATAATAATTATGTACTCCGCTTAAAGGAAGACTACCTCAGAAGCATGGCCAGAAAAGGGGAGACATTCAAAACGGCCGGCGAATTACCCGATGAAAGAGATTTGGAACTGACGGACAACTTGCGCGAAATTTTTCACCGTCGGGCTGGCAGGGAAGGTAGTAAAGGAGAGAAGAAATGACACTGGAACAATTTGATGAAACGGAAAAATTTGAAGCCGAGGAAACCGTCGATGATGAACCTCTGGCGGATGAATTCGATGATAAAGCCGACGATGTTAAAGACCTGGATGTCGATGTTGCGGTAGATACCAGTGACGACCAGGAGGTCGCCGACGACCCTGTCCGGTTATACCTCCATGAAATCGGTAAGGTAAACCTGCTGACCGCGCATGATGAAAAGCTCCTCGCTGAGAAAATCGAAGCGGCCAAACGGGTCAAGGAAATCAGAAGCCAGCATGCCGAAAAATACGGCAAATCCCCCTCTCCGGTTGAAATCATGCTGACCATGCTGAAGGAAACCGCCCGGGACGCCGCCATTATCAGGGTGCTGCGCGAGCATCTCGGCCTTCCGGCAACGGAAAATCTGAAAGAGAGTATCGTCGACCAGGCGTTCAAGGACAGCATGTCGGGCGTTATCGACCAGATGCTCATTCAAACGGTTTCGAAAGAGATAGGTGAGCAGATTCCCGAAACCGAACAGCGCATCATCAATCTCTCGCTGAACAGCAGCCTGATGACGGATGATATTCTGGCAGCTATCCCGGACGAAACAACGCTTTCCGATGTCGAAACTCTGGTGACGGATGATGACTTCATCGAAACCCTGCTTGCCTATGAAAAACCGATTAAAGAGCATCTCGATACAATAAAAGCTGAATCGGATAAGGCTGAAAAGCACCTCATCGAAGCGAACCTTCGTCTGGTGGTCAGCGTCGCCAAGAAACATATCGGCCGCGGCATGTCGCTCCTCGACCTCGTTCAGGAAGGGAATATCGGCCTCATCAGAGCCGTCGAAAAATTCGACCACCATCGCGGCTACAAATTCAGCACCTACGCCACCTGGTGGATACGTCAGGCCATCACCCGGGCTATCGCCGACCAGGCGAGAACCATCCGTGTTCCCGTGCACATGATTGAAACCATCAACAAGCTGCTCCGGGTCAGCCGGAGACTGGCTCAGGAATACGGCCGTGAACCGAGCGCCAAGGAAATCGGTGCCCGTATGGATTTGCCGACCGCCAAGGTTCGGGAAATCGTCAAGGTTGCCCAGCTTCCGGTCTCGCTTGAAGCGCCGATTGGTGAAGAAGAAGACAGCCATCTCGGCGATTTTATCGAGGACAGGGATGCCCTGCCGCCGGTCGATGCCGCTTCGAAACAACTCCTGAAAGAGCAGATTGAAGAAGTGTTGACCGCCCTCACCCCGCGGGAACAGCGGGTGCTCAGACTCCGGTTTGGTCTCGAGGACGGCCGCAGCCGTACCCTTGAAGAGGTCGGACAGGAATTCAATGTCACCCGTGAGCGTATCCGGCAGATTGAAGCCAAAGCCCTGCGCAAACTCCGCCACCCCTCCCGCAGCCGCAAGCTCAAGGATTATCTCGAATAATACAGGACGAAAAATCAAAAAGCCCCGAATCAGTCGGGGCTTTTTTTATTCTATCTCCCGCTCAACCAGTTCCTGGTAGCCGCACCGGAGGAGATTGGTGACTTTACCCGGGAACCTGGTACCGACGGGCAGGCCGTCGATGGCACACACCGGCATGATTTCCATGAGAGAATTGGTCACAAAAACTTCATCCGCCTCCCGGATTTC
>CAYSQK010000211.1:0-3693 GCA_964433075.1 uncultured Dehalococcoidales bacterium | reverse complement strand
AGCAGTCGCAGTTCGAATCCTCCATACACTTCCTCATGCCGTCGATTATGGACTATCAGGTCAACGACCGCATCCAGCGGCGGACAGGAAATCGGATTCCGACAGCGGCGCCGCACGGTGTATTTCCCTGCAAGGGAGACGATTACTGGGTTGCTGTCAGCATTCAGGATGAAGCGGCCTGGCAGCAATTCTGCGGGGTTATCGGAAAACCGGAACTGATAACGGATGAACGGTTTTCGACCCTCGAAGCACGAAAAACGCATGAAGACGATTTAGAAAATATTGTCACCGCCTGGACTTCCGCACGAACCCGTGAAGAGGTTGAAGCTGTCCTGTTGGAGGCAGGTATTCCTGCCCACCGGGTATCGAGGCCTTCTGATGTGTATGCCGACCCGCAACTGGCCGCCCGCAATTACTTCATCCCTCTCGACCATGAAGCAATGGGCAGACAGAAATTCGAACCGCAGTCGGCATTCATCCTCTCGAAGACCCCCCGCGAGGTTGTGAAGCCTTCGCCGCTCATCGGCGAACACAACGAATACGTTTTCAGAGACCTGCTGGGATTGAGCGATGAATCGATTGCCGACTACATAATAGGCGGCGCTATCACGACACAGATGGACGGACCGCTTAAAACAACCTTCTAGGCTGATTATCGCCCAAGCTTACGACATTACGTCCGTTTGAACTCCCGTTCAAGCTGGCCGGTGCTGAGTCGGATAATCGTCGGCCTTCCGTGCGGGCACGAATTCGGCAGGGCGGTTTTTTCAAGCTGCCGGAGCAGTTCCCGCATTTCCTGGTCGGAAAGTACCTGTCCGGCTCTCACCGCTCCGTGGCAGGCCATTGATTCCTCCATCTTTTCCCGCCACTCAGCATTCTTTTCTGTCCCGGCGGCATCGAGCAATTCCTTCAACGCTGCGGACCAGTCTTTCCCTCCGAGCATCGACGGAATCGCTCTGACGAGATAGGTGCGTTCCCCGAAGGGTTCAATGGTAAAACCGAACTCAGCCAAATCATTGTAACAGGTCGAAAGCACCGCATCCTGCCCCGGCGAGACTTCAAGAGTGGCTGGTTCAAGGAGCCCCTGAACATCAACCGACCGAATGAGACTCTGCTGGTGAATCTGTTCGTAAAGAATCCGTTCATGGGCAGCGTGCTGGTCAATTATGTAAAGTCCATCCGGCCCTTCGGCGATGATGTAGGCCCCGGCAACCTGGCCGACAAGCCGGAGCGCCGGTAACGACGCCGAAGGCGTCAGCCCCGGCTGGAGCAACGGAGGAGGTTCGCTTCTAAGATACGGCGTATGGGAAACAGGTGAGGGTGAAGAAAAAAGGCCGCTTGAGGGGTGCGGCGGCTGCCCGTACTGCTGCCGTACTTCTTCTATCGACGGTACCGGTGCCTGCTGAAGCAGTGCCTGCCGGACTGCTTTCTGTACAGCGCTGAAGACGGGACGGTCGTCCCGGAATTTCACTTCAATCTTGGTAGGATGGATATTGACATCGACTTCCTCAGCCGGGATAGAAATATCGATAATCGAAACCGGATGCTTACCGACCATCATCAGTCCGTGATAGGCTTCCTCGACGGCAAACGTCAGCAGTCGACTGTTTATCCAGCGCCGATTCACGAAGAAACTCATGTAATTCCGGTTCGACCGGCTGACGGACGGTGCTCCGACCATACCACGTACAGACAGCCCAGATTGAGCCAGCCAGCCGTTTTCACTCCCGCCCAGAGGAATCATAGCGGCAGCCGTCTCCGAACCGTAGATTTCAAGTACGGCGTCGGTCAGACTGCCGGTACCGGGCGTACGGACGCCGGTCCGGCCTTCGACGGTCAGCGTGAAACCGATTTCAGGATACGCCAGGGCATACTGGGTAACAATGTTAGCAATGTGGCTGTTTTCGGTCGAAGTCGATTTCAGAAATTTAAGCCGCGCCGGCACGTTCCGAAGAAGGTCACGCACGGTAATCGTCGTTCCCCTCGCCCGCCCGCGGCTGCCCGATTCTTCGACGGTTCCTTCTTTCAGCCGGATATAACTGCCGGTTTCACCTTCAGTGCAGGTAACAACTTCAATTGTCGAAACAGCCGCGATACTGGGAAGCGCTTCTCCCCGAAAACCGAGGCTGCCGATGGCTGCCAGATCATCGAAATTCGATATTTTGCTGGTGGCATGCCGCTGAAAGGCAAGCTCCAGTTCACCGGCGGAGATACCGGAACCGTCATCGGTCACCCGAATCAGAGCGGTCCCGCCGCCGGAGGTTTCAACGGTAATACGGGACGAACCGGCATCGATGGCATTTTCAATCAGTTCCTTCACCACTGAAGCCGGCCGTTCGATAACCTCGCCGGCGGCAATCCGGTTGACCATGTCTCTGTCGAGTATTCTGATAGGCATTGTTTACGGTTCCTTTTGACGGCATGATACACGTTTCCGTGTACCATGTCAAGACTTGATTTGCAGACCTTTCGCACATACAATAATTGCATGGTAACGATTCTCTTTCCCGTTCTTGCAGCCGTTTTCGGAATCGGCTGTCTCATCGGAGCATTCTATGTCCTTCACAAAAAGAGGCTTATCGACGACCTTCCGACTTCAAAAACGCAGGGCGTCTTCATCGGCCTCGTCGAACTGAAAGGCACCGCCGAAAGCGAAGAACCCATAACCAGTTACCTGGCCGGAGTCCAGTGCATCGACTACGCCTGGCAGGTCGATGAACACTGGTCGAGAACGGTTCATGAGACGTACACCGACTCGAAAGGACACACGCACACCCGCACCCGAACCGAGAGCGGCTGGAAACAGGTGGCCGGCGGCAGGAAATCGATTCCCTTCTATCTGAAAGACGACACCGGTATCATACGGGTAGTTCCGGACGGAGCCGATATCACCGGCATTTCGGTTTTCAACGAGACCTGCACGCCGGGGAATCCGCTCTACTACTCGAAAGGTCCGTCCGGCAGCATCGCGAATTCGACGCACCGGCGCCGTTTCACGGAAACGGCTGTTCCCCTCCACACGAATCTCTACATCATGGGGCAGGCACGCGAACAGCAGGATGTCGTGGCTCCCGAGATAGCTGCCGATAAACAGTCCCCGATGTTCGTTATTTCAACAAAAACCGAAAAACAAATCAGTTCCCGCTACACGGTCTGGCACTGGTTCTGGCTGGTCCTCGGACTGGTAATCACTGCCGGCCTGATAATCGGCGGCAGCATCGCCGAAACAAACACCGTCGCAATACAACCGTTCATCATTGCCGTCGCCGGATACCTCTTCGCCCTGTTCCTCGGCTGGATTTGGACGGTCTACAACAGCCTCGTCAACCTCCGCCACATGGTGAAACGCGGCTGGTCGCAGATTGACATACAACTGAAACGGAGGCACGACCTCATTCCGAATCTCGTCCGGGCGGTCGAGGGATATCGAACGCATGAACGCGACACGCAAACCCTGCTCGCAGAAATGAGGACGCAGACAGAAGCGACACCACTGGGAGAAACGGGGCCGGATTTCCGAGGACTGGCGGCTTCGTTACGAGTTGTCATGGAGCAGTATCCTGATTTAAAAGCGAATGAATCGTTCCTCAACCTTCAGAAATCGCTCATCGATACCGAACAGCGCATCGCTCTCGCCCGCGATTATTATAACAACATCGTTACTTTCTATAATACCCGGCTCGATATCATCCC
>CAYSQK010000210.1:0-3715 GCA_964433075.1 uncultured Dehalococcoidales bacterium | reverse complement strand
GAAGACACTGGATGCGGTCAGGGAAGCAGGCCGGTAGGCGAAGTCTGTCACGGCGGAGACAACTCACCGGCAATATCCTGTGATAATGAAGTCTCAATCCCCCTTCGATACATCGAGAGTCGCGACTTTACAACGTTTTATCATTGGCGGGTTACGTTCGCAGGGCGAACTCCACCGCACCCTACGCCGGGAAAGACAGCGGTCAGGAATTTCTCGATATCGGTCCCGATTAAAGTGCGGGATTCAGGAACTTTCGCCGGTATGGTGATTCTTACAGATTCCGGAGTGTTTTCATATCCGGGTATCAGTATACGTCTGTTTATTACATTGCACTGCCGAAATGTTAGAGAAATGCCATGGATTATGCCGAACTTCACTGTCACAGCTACTATTCTTTTCACGACGGGGCTTCTTCGCTCGAGGAGCTTGTATTGCGTGCGCAGGAGCTTGGCTACCGTGCCTTGGCGGTAACCGATCATGATAATCTCTGCGGGGCGATGTGTTTTGCCAATCTTGCTGCGTCCACCGGCATGAAGGGGATAATCGGGGCGGAGATAACGGTTTCTCATGATAAGGGGATATTTTTCTCTACCGGCAGAGAGGGGAAGGCAGGTGACGAGGTATCCCCGTACCACCTTACCCTGCTGGCGGAAAACAGGACGGGGTACGGCAATCTCAGCCGCCTTATTACGGCTGCCCATGCGAATGGTGAGAGGAACTGCCCGGAACTGCCTTCCGCCCTCCTGCAATCGCACTCAGAGGGTCTCATTGCGTTGTCCGGATGTTCCCGGGGAGAACTTTCCCGTCTGGTCGAACAGGAGCGGATGGAGGAGGCCCGCGAACTTGTGCACCGTTATCTGGACTGGTTCGGCCCGGATAACTACTTCATCGAACTCCAGCATAACCTTGTTTTCGGCGATACCCTGCGTATCAGAGCGCTCACCGGACTGGCACGGGAGACCGGCGCCGGGCTGGTTGCCACCGGCAATGTCCATTACCATGTCCGTGAACGGCACCGGCTTCAGGACTGCCTGGTGGCGATAAAGCACTGTAAAAGTCTGGAGGAGACTCACCGGGAACGCCGGCCGAACTCGGAGTTTTATTTGCGGGAACGGGGAATCATTGAAGCTCTTTTTCGTGAGTGCCCTGAGGCCGTTGAGAATACCGTGAAAATTGCCGAGCGGTGTCATCTCGACCTGACCCATGAACTGAGTTACTCTTTTCCGGATTACAATGCACCGGACGGACATACCCCCGAAAGCTATCTGGAGTCATTATGCTGCGAGGCGGCGGTGCGGCGTTACGGCTCAGTGACGCCGGCAGTGAGAACAAGGCTCGATGAGGAATTCCGTCTTATCAATAAATACAAGCTGGCCGGATTTCTCCTGCTCTATCATGAGGTTATCAAGCTGGGCAGAGAGGTGATGATAGACCTCGGTTTAAGCGACCCGTCACTGACGGTCGAAGAGAACCCGCCGGGCAGGGGACGCGGTTCATCAGTTTCCCTGCTGGTCGGTTACCTTATCGGTCTTTCCCATATTGACCCGTTGACATATAATCTGTCTCTCGAACGGTTTCTGCCGGATGACGTCATGAACAATGTCCCGGACATCGATCTCGATTTTCCCCGCAGTATCCGCGAGGAGCTTATCCTGAGAACCCATACAAAATGGGGCTGGGAGCGTGCCGTGCTGGCCGGTACTATCGTAACCTACCGGATACGGGGGGCCGTGCGTGATCTCGGCAAAGCGCTGGGGTTACCGCTGACGGATATCGACCGCCTGGCCAAGCAGCTTAGCTGGGGAAGCGCGAAGAAACTTGAATCGGAAATGGTGAAAGCTCCCGGTTTTCAGGAAAAAATGTCTTTACCCGGCTGGCGTGACCTCCTCGCTCTGGCTCCGGAACTGGATGCGTTTCCCCGCTGCATGGGGCAGCATCCCGGCGGTATGGTGATATCGTCCAGCCCGCTGACGGATATCGTACCGGTGCAGCGGGGGGCTATCGAAGGGCGGTACGTCTGCCAGTGGGACAAGGACAGCATCGATGACGCCGGATTTGTAAAAATCGATTTTCTGGCACTGGGGACGCTTTCCCAGCTTCAGGAAGCGGTTGAGATAATCAAAGAAAGAACCGGGAAGCGGCTCGACATGTCGCGCATCAATTTCGATGATCCGGCTGTGTATGACATGCTGGGCTCCGGTGATACCATCGGTATATTTCAGGTAGAGTCCTCGGCGCAGATGCAGACCGTGACACGGCTTCAGCCGCGTAATCTGACGGACATGGCTCATGAGGTGGGAGCGGTCCGTCCCGGCGTCGGTGCCAATAACGGAGTGCAGGAATACCTCGCCCGGCGCAGCAAACGCAAACCGGTGACGTACGATACACCGCTGGAGCAGCGGGCGCTGGAGCGCACGCTCGGAGTGGTTTTGTTTCAGGACCAGGTCAACCAGCTGGCAATCGATGTGGCCGGATTTACCGCCAGTGAAGCCGACCGTATGCGACGCGCCTTCGGCAAGCGGCATAACACCGAACTGATAAATCATTACCACCGGCGGTTCATGGAGGGAGCGGCGGCACGGGGTGTTCCGGAAGAGGCAGCCGAAACGGTCTTTAAAAAGTTCAACGGCCAGTACATGTTTCCGGAATCCCACGCTTTTGCCTTCGGGGTGACTGCGTACCAGTCAGCCTGGCTCAAGTACTACTACCCGCTCGAATTTTTCCTGGGACTCTTTAACCAGCAGCCGATGGGATTCTATAACCTCGAAACGCTCAAGGAAGACGCCAAACGGCACGGTGTGAGGGTGCTGAATCCAGACATCAACCTCAGCCGGGCAACGTGTGTTATTGAAGAAATGGGAAATTCGGGACATTTTAAGCGAATCGGGGAGTCTCCTGCGATGATGCAGACTAAATCCCCCTTAATCCCCCTTTACGAAAGGGGGAAAAAACAACCATCTATCATTCCCGAGGAGGCGGAAATCCATGAACGGGTAAACGGAGTAAAGAATAATGGTTCCATACGTCTCGGTTTTTGCCAGGTACACGGGCTTGGAAAAGCTTCGGCTGAAGCTATCGAAAAAGCCCGCAGGAAAGGACCATTCACAAATGTCGGCGATTTTCTGGAGCGTAGCGGCGTCCTCGAAGAAATCGCACTGAACCTGGCCTCGGCGGGCGCTTTCGACAGTATCGAAACGAACCGGCGAAAAGTGAAGTGGGAAATAGGCCTGCGTTACCGGCCCGTCAATTCCCAGCTTGCCCTGCCTCTTCCGGTGGAGCAGGACATACCGGAATTATCATCCCCCGGTGTCTGGGAAACAATGCGGGGAGAATACAGTATCATGGGGCTTTATCCGTCCGGACATGTCATGGCAAAAATGAGGCCTAAACTCGGCAGTCAATTTCAGTGCAGCTATCAAATAGCGAAACTGCCGGACGGCGCCAGGGTAACGGCGGCCGGACTGGTAATCAGGCGTCAACGACCTCACGGCAAGATGGTATTCATGACGCTTGAAGATGAGTTCGGCCTGATTCCGCTGATGGTTTTTCCGAAGACATACGAAAAATTCGAATACCGGTTCAGGTCGGCGTTCATTGCCGTTAACGGGCGGGTCATCCTGCGCGAGGGTACCCGAAATGTTGTCGTGACCGGTGTACAGTCATTCAATATAATGAACAAAGTGCCGAAATCAAAGAACTGGCAGTAAACAAAAAA
>CAYSQK010000209.1:0-3724 GCA_964433075.1 uncultured Dehalococcoidales bacterium | reverse complement strand
AGTTAGCAGTTTACAGTTGACAGTAAGAGGGGAACGAATAGGTCGGATAAGACGGATAAGACGGATAGGACGAGTCAGACAGGTTGTACGGACAGGACATGGGTATCTGGCAGGTGAGAAAAAACTCGTTTACTTGACAAGTTCATATTTCATAATGTAAAGTCTGCTTTATAGTTAAGACAAGTAGGCAATACATTATGGGTATGATTGACTTCAATCAAATTGACTGGAATGCTTTGCAGCAGGAAAATGCGCCTGCTTCGCTCATTCATGACAGCCAGCCGGGAAAAGAACGGTGGGACAGCCGGGCCGAAGCGTTCGCCCGAAGCGTCAGCCGGGTAATCGACGGCGACAGCCTGGATAAAGACGACTACTACGCCAGGATGATGCAGCACGTCGAAATACAACCCGGTTGGACGGTGCTCGATATCGGCTGCGGCCCCGGGACGCTGACCATTCCGTTCGCCCGGAAAGCCGCGAGCGTAACCGCCCTCGATATCTCCGGCGAGATGCTGCGGCTGCTGAAAAGCAATGCGGAAAAACACGGGATTACCAATATCCGGTACATACACTGTTCATGGGAAGAAACCTGCTCAACCGATACCATCGAACCCCATGACGTCGTCGTCGCTTCCCGCTCGTTGATGGCAGGTAATTTGAGAGAATCGATTTCCAGAATCGACAGGCTCGCCAGACGTGCCGTGTATATGACATTTCCGGTCGTCCACTCATCGCTGGACCGGGAAGTCTACCGGATGTTGGGGAGAACGCTCACGGAAAACCCTCTCTACCTCTCCATATACGCCATGCTGTTCCAGATGGGAATAATGGCAAACGTGGATATGATTCGTTCCGTCCGCACGGCTCAGTATAACGGCATCGATGATATTTTTGACAGGATACGGTGGAGAGCGGACGAGTTATCTGATACGGATGAAATAAAGGTCAGGAAATTCCTCGAAGAAAAGTTCGGTGAACAGAACCCTTCCTCGGTAATCACCTGTAACAGGGATTCTCTCTGGGCACTGGTATGGTGGCGGAAAGCGTGATAACGGCAGGAGAAACGAGCCATCTTGCACAAGCATCTATTTCCC
This sequence comes from uncultured Dehalococcoidales bacterium, assembly GCA_964433075.1. Classification (GTDB taxonomy): domain Bacteria; phylum Chloroflexota; class Dehalococcoidia; order Dehalococcoidales; family UBA2162; genus MGML01. Next base: position 2,630 of record CAYSQK010000209.1, on the reverse strand, counting down.
TGGAAAGCAGGTTGTAACGAATAATAATACCGGAGAACAGAATGGATGGAACAACATCAGGAGTCATGGTAAAACATCGTGATTTCGAACTCATTTCCGTGTTACCTACCAGAAATAAAGCTAAAAAAGTAGCGGCCAAGCACCGCCGTCATGACTTCCATACGAGGGTAATGGAGCTTTCGCCGAATGATTTCGCGGTACTCCGGCGAAGGAAAGAGACGGTTCCGGTAAACCATGACAAGGTTTGCTTTAGCGATAAAAAGCGATGGCCTCTTCTGGTTTCGTTATGAACACAATTACCGTTAAGAACCGGAAAGATAATGGTATCCGGTATACAAAATACGGGCTGATATCGGAGCAGGAGGGATGACCGGGTAATGTATGTTACCAGGCACCTCTTTTGAGGTGTTTTTTTATTACTACTTTTATTTGAGAAGGAGGAAAATCAATGGAAAATTTCAAAATGTGGATAGGTGGAAAATGGGTCAATGCTGCTTCGGGCAAAACGACGGATGTCGTCAATCCGGCGAACGGAGAGGTGGTTGCCCGTATCCCGAGGGGTGAAAGGGCAGATGTCGAAGCGGCAATCAAAGCGGCGGCGAATGCCTTCCCCGGGTGGTCAGGAAAAACACAGGCGGAACGCATCGAAACAGCGTACCGTATTGCTGCCGAACTCAGAAAGGATGCCGCTGAACTCGGCAGACTGGACACCCTCGATCACGGTACGCCGGCAATGATGGCAAATTTCATGGCTTTCGGTGCGGCCGGGCAATTCGAATATGCTGCCCAGATAAGCCGGGGATTGATGAACGATCAGATACCGCAAATTCCGGGAAAGGTTGTCTATCTGAAGAGGGAACCAATCGGGGTTGCGGCTCTCATCATTCCCTGGAATCTCCCCCTGATGATGGCGGCATGGAAACTGGCATCGGCCCTGATTACCGGCAATACCTGCATCGTCAAACCTTCGAATATCGATGCTCTGGCTGTTCTCAAGATGGGTGAAGCTCTGGAGCGAGCCGGCATACCCGAAGGGGTAGTTAACATTATATCAGGCTCCGGTGAAACGGTCGGCGAGATACTGGCAACGCATCCGGGAGTCGACCTCGTCTCATTCACCGGCAGTGCCGAAACAGGAAAGAGAATCATGGAACTAAGCAGCGGGACGCTGAAGCGCCTCTGCATGGAGCTTGGAGGCAAGAATCCGTTCATTGTCATGGAAGACGCCAATCTCGATGAGGTGATTCCGAGAGCGGCAATGAACCAGTACATGAATGCCGGACAGATTTGCGCTTCACCCGGCAGATTCTATATCCATGAATCTCTCTATGAAGATTTTGCGAAAAAATTCGTCGAATTTTCGAAAAACGTCGTCGTCGGTAATCCTGTGGACGAGAAAACAACGATGGGTCCGCTGGTTACGGAAGAGCACCGGAAAAAAGTGGAGGCGTATATCGAATCGGGAATCAAAGAAGGGGCAACCCTGCTTCTCGGCGGCAAGAGACCGGTGACACCTCCCCTGGACAAGGGCTGTTTCGTTATGCCTACAGTCTTTAAAGATGTAACCCAGGACATGAAAATCGCCCGGGAAGAAATATTCGGCCCGGTCGCCTGTATCATGAAGTTTTCGACCGAAGATGAGGTCATTGCCAAAGCGAACGATAATTCATTCGGCCTCTGCGCGTCTGTCTGGACGAAAGATGTCGCCAGGGGAGTACGAATGGCTAACACGATTCAGGCAGGTACGGTCTGGGTCAACGACCACGGTGCGCTGGCGACAGAAATGCCCTGGGGCGGTTTCAAGGAGAGCGGTTTCGGAAAAGAGAGTTCTGTTATCGGACTGGACAGCTACACGCAGATAAAAGCGGTCTCGATAGACCTGAATGAAATGAAAATGTTCCCTCCGCCAGGCGGTCCGGGCGGACGCGGCGGAAGGCCGGGTGGCCCTCCTTCAGGTACAAAATAGCTTAAGGAATGCAAGGGTCTTTTAAAACCTCATCATTGACAGGCATGCTCCGTTTAATAGTATGATTACTCGACGGCCGTGTTACCGCGGAAAGGGTATATACGACTGTCGAGTAAAACGAAACCGTAAGGAGAGGATACACTGATGGCAGAAGGAAAGTACGCGAATTGTTTCAAACCGGCACCGATTAAACGGGTGCAGGAAGGGGACCACAATGCGCCCGGGTACAATTTCCCCTCGATTTACGCCCACAACGGCGAAACCGGAGCCGGCCACACCCTCGGTTTCCACTACATGACGGAGCCGTACGCCGATGTCGGTTCCCATTCCCATGACGGGCATGAAATACTCCTCTTTATCGGCGGGAACCCTGAAAACATTTACGATTTCGACGCCGAGATTGAGTTACAGATGGGAGAGGAGTGCGAGCCGTATACGATAACGTCGCCGACGCTCGTCGATATTCCGGCCGGCCTCCTTCACGCTCCCCTTACCTTTAAACGGGTAACCAAACCGGTTTTCTTCCTCGAAGTGACACTCGAACCCGAGGGAAAATACAAAATGATCGCTCCGGAAGAGAAAAAATAAAAGCAACAGGCGCAGGATGACCATCCTGCGCCTGTAATTCAACAAAACGTTACCGTCACTCCGGTTTACCCGACAC
>CAYSQK010000208.1:0-3727 GCA_964433075.1 uncultured Dehalococcoidales bacterium | reverse complement strand
CCTGAGTACCAGTCGATTGCCTTCTTCCCTCATCTCTTCGACGAAGGTAAGGCCTTTCACCGTTTCGGCGACGTGCGGGCTGATACTTTCGAGGGTCACGGTGACCTCGCTCCGGAAAAACTGTCTGCGCAGATTCCCGGCGGTATCGATAACCAGCAGCCGGGTCCGGATGACCGCAATCCGGCTGCACAGCTCTTCGGCTTCCGTCAGATTGTGGGTGGAGAGAAATATCGTCCGCCCCTGGCTGCTCAGCCGTTTGACCAGTTCCCTGACGTCCCGTGAAGCTTCGGGGTCGAGCCCCGAGGTCGGCTCGTCGAGAAACAGTACCTTCGGTTCATGGACCAGCGCCCGCGCCAGGGCGAGCCGCTGCTTCATTCCCTTGGAGAAGGTCCCGACACGGTCCTGCCGCCGTTCCCACAATCCCATCAGTTTCAGAGTGTTTTCGATTGCGGCGCCGGCATCCGCCATCCGGTAAAATCCGGCGAAGTACTCCAGATTTCGCATCGCGCTCAATTTGTCGTAAAAGCCGGGCGTTTCGGTCAGCAGGCCGATTTTTTCATGGAGCGATTCGATATCGCCGTCGGTTCTCTGTCCGGCGATGGCTGCGTAGCCGGAGGTCGCGGCGATGATTCCCGTCAGCATCCGTATGGTAGTGGTCTTCCCGGCCCCGTTCGGGCCGAGGAACCCCAGCACTTCCCCTTCCTCGACCTTGAGGTTCAGGGTATCGACGACGGTTGTCTCTCCGTACTTTTTCGTTAATTCGTGCGCTTCGATAATCGGCATTGTTACCGTTCAGTATACAACTTTTTTTGGGCAGTTTTCGAAAACTAAGGCTGATTGGTCCCTCATTTCCTTCTGATTGACAAACAGGTACCCCTCTTTTATACTCTCGGGTATTACCGGGGGATTACCGAAAACGCAAAGGAGTCAGAGAATGCCGGAGCAGACGAACGAGAATACGCAGGCGCAGCCCTCATCCCGAACGAATTTCATTCCTTCACCCGTTTTTTCACCGCCGTACCCGCCGCTGCCTCATAAATTTAACGATAATCATGAATTACAGATTCTGTGCGAGGCTCCGAAAGGTGCCGTTCGGCGTGCCCTTCTTCCTCCGCTCGAACAGCCCGATGACCGCGATATCTTCATTCTCCAGATGGGCTGGACGCCGGACTGCGAAGGGTTCCGGGTTCACGAAATTCAGATTAACGTGCCGGTGAAGTGGAAAGACAGGACCGGGTCGACGACGCTGATTGAGTATATCGACAGTGATATGGGCCTCATCGCCGGGCGGGAAATCTGGGGATGGGGCAAACGGATGGCGGATATCGAATGGCATCAGACCCGGACCGGCTGGACCATGACCTGCAACAAGCAGAAAGACCAGGACGGCATTCCCCTGATGAAGGTCGAATATACTATTACCGAATCGGCCCCCGACCTCGCCTGGCCCGCCATGTTCCCCGTCTTTCTCGTCAAACGTATTCCGAATGCGTCGCTCTCGGTTTCTCCGCTGCTGCAGCTCGTCTGCCTCGGCGGGAACATCACTCCGGGGGTTGTCCCTCCGCTGTCACCGGATGCGGTGAGAACGGAAACGAAGGGGACGGCGACGGTTGAATTTTTCGATGGCCCGCATGATTTTCTGACATTTTTCGGTCCCGTCAGGGTACTCGGAGCGAAAATGGCGATTACGAAAGGCCCGATGCTCGGCGGGCTCGGTCTGGGCGAAGTCCTCGACCAGTGGGAAGAGTAAACGTTTGTGAAAATATCGAGCCTGTAACTTGACTTTTGTAGCAAAATATGCTTAAATGATAATGAAGGCATCGAAGCGCCTTACTACGAATACAGGAGGTGCAGTATGAAACTTCATAAATTCCTGGGAGTATTTCTATTCATTCGGTAACGCCCTGTGAAAAAACAGGGCTCGCGGAACTCAAACTCGGCTCGTTGTTCAGGTTGGGTTGGAAGTAAATACCCGGTGCGGTTGTGATAACCACGAGTGAGTTGGGGTTGAGGAGGAAACCTTTGGAGGGTGCGTCAAAACACCCTCCTTTTTTATTGTACTGTTTGTAATGGGACACTGTTGCCCTCGCGAAGTAACCCACCAGTAACAATCCCCGGCCGCTCACCCTTCTAGTATCTGAAGAGGTCCATGCTCAGGTATCGTTCTGCCCGGTCGGGCAGCACTGTGACTACCTTGCCGAACTCTTCGGCGACCCGGGAGGCCGCCAGGATATTGGCGCCCGAACTGATTCCGACCAGCAGGCCGTGTTCCCTGGATAACCTGCGGGCCATATCGATTGCCTCATCGCTTCCGACGGTTACCGCCCGGTCAACCTTGCTCATGTCTATCAGTTTCGGGATGAAGCCGTCACCGATTCCCTGAATTTTGTGTTCCTTGATTCTGACTTCGCTTCCGCCGAACATGACGGCTGCTTCTTCAGGCTCGACGGCAATCGCTTTCACCGCCGGATTGACCCGGCTCACGGCGTTATATATGCCCATCAGTGTTCCGCCGGTGCCGATTCCCGCTACCACGGCGTCGACCGGGCCGAGTTGTCTGATGATTTCTTCACCGGTTTTTTCCTGGGCTTTTGTATTGGCCGGGTTGGCAAACTGCCGGGCAACGAACATCCCCGGCTTCCTGCCGATTTCCTCTGCTTTTTCGATTGCTTCGCTCAGGCTGCCGCTTTTCGATGTCAGCACTATCTCGGCGCCGAACGCTTTCATTAACTGTACCCGCTCTTCACTCATGTTTTCCGGCATGACGACAATCATCCGGTACCCTTTGACCGCCGCAATCATCGAGAGTGAAATGCCGGTATTCCCGCTGCTGGCTTCGACGATGGTATCGCCTTTTTTCAGCCTGCCTTCCCGTTCGGCGGTTTCGATGATTCCCAGGGCAACCCGGTCCTTGATGCTGCCGCTGGGATTGACGCTCTCCAGTTTGGCGTACACCTTCCCTATTTGTATCAGGGGGGTGTTCCCGATTCCGTTCAAGACACTAAAATTTTCACTCATTGCTTGTTCCTGACGTTTAACTCTGACCGCAGAGATGCTTCATTGTGGCAGGTGCAGAATTATTCTGCATTTCCCGTATCACCTGAAATTGTAACTCATTGATGGATATTCATCAAATTCAAAAGAACGGTTTTGAGTGTCCTGTGGTATGTATGAATCGGAACACAGGAGAAAATAGGTGTTATCACACGCTTCGGGCAGAAGGTACTGTCGGAAAACCATCAGTGCTTTTTCAGAGTTTTAGCCTACAGCCTGTGTTCGAAAGTCCGATTCAATTCCGCGCTCTCAGGACAATAATAGCTATGAAAAGGGGAGAGAGAAATGTCATGTGCGAATTCGGGTGCTTCACTCGAAAAATTATTCTACCCCCGCAGTATTGCGGTTATAGGCGCCTCCAATTCCGTCGGGAAACTTGGGTACAACGTGTTCAAGAATCTACTGGAACATGATTTCCCCGGAAAACTCTATCCGGTAAACCCGGGGTCGGAGTACGTTCAGGGAGTTAAAGCCTACAAAGATATCATGGATATCCCGGGTGAGATAGACGAGGCGGTTATCATTATCCCGGCAAAGAACACCGCCGAAGCGGTCAGGAAATGCTGTCAAAAGGGCGTCAAATTCATCGTCAACGAAGCCGCCGGTTACTCGGAAGTCGGAGCCGAAGGCCTCGTTCTGGAGAAGGAAATTCTCACTGCCCTGAAAGAATCGG
>CAYSQK010000207.1:0-3742 GCA_964433075.1 uncultured Dehalococcoidales bacterium | reverse complement strand
CCCGATCGGGAATCTATCTTTGTGGTAAGCTCCAGCCGTATTCTCAACTAACGCTTCGATATACCCGGTGGGTAGCGCGGGCGTCCCTGCCCGCGTCCTCCAACTCCCGTGTCATTCCCGACCCGATCGGGAATCCATCACCGCCGGCGGAAACATGCCCGCACTCGCCGTAAATCAAAGCCGTAGGGAAGAAAACGTAGGGCGGCTCCCGTGAGGGGTATTCCGCCCCAGGCGGAACCCGCATTCCCATACCAAATCCCTCTCGGTCTCTCCTTACAAATGAGACACGACCCATCCTGCCTGCCCAAAACTCCCGGCGAAACCGCGGCCATCTCCGCCCATGTCATTCCCGACCCGATCGGGAATCCACCCCCCGATATGCAATTACTTACCCATTTGTGTATAATGCTCGCAGAATCGATAAGGAATGTAACAGATGGATAAAGCCTTGGCTGATGCCCTGAACACCTACTTCAAAAGCGTTTCCAAAGACTGCGCCGCCGGTATCAGTACCGAACATACCTTCCGCCCCGCCTTGAAAAGCCTCATCGAAACCCTTGATCCCGCCGTCATCGCCACCAACGAACCCAAACGCATAAAGTGCGGAGCCCCGGACCTTATTGTCCGGCGCGGAGAAGTGATTGTCGGCTACATCGAAGCTAAAGATGTCGGTACGGACCTTGACGCTGCGGAAAAAACCGATCAACTGAAACGATACCGTGAATCTCTGTCTAATCTCGTTCTTACCGATTACCTTGAGTTCCGTTGGTACGTAGACGGCGAATGCCGCCTCGCCGCTGGTCTCGGGCAACCCGGAAAGAAAGACCATGACGGTACGGAATCCGTCATTGAACTGTTGACCGCTTTTCTCGCCCACACCGCCAAGAATGTTGGTACCCCTAAAGAGCTTGCCGTCAAAATGGCCCGCCTCGCCCACATGGTGCGTAACCTGATTATCAATGCCATGCAGGACGACTCTGAAAAGAGCGGGCTCCACGCCCAGCTTGCTGCCTTCAAAGAAAACCTTATCCCGGACCTGCAATTGGATTCCTTTGCGGACATGTACGCCCAGACCATCGCCTACGGCCTCTTCGCCGCCAAATGTAATACCCCGGAAAATGTCACCTTTACCCGCCTGTACGCAGCCCAGCATTTACCAAAAACGAATCCTTTTCTCCGCAAGCTGTTTCAGTATATTGCCGGGTATGACCTGGATGACCGCATTGCCTGGCTCGTGGATGAACTCGCCCAGGTGCTCGACCAGGCGGATATGGCCGCGGTGCTGGATAACTTCGGGAAAAAGACCGGCAAGGAAGACCCCGTCGTTCACTTCTATGAAACGTTCCTGACCGCCTATGACCCCAAAGTCCGCGAGATGCGCGGCGTTTACTATACCCCGGAGCCGGTTGTCAGTTATATCGTGCGTTCCATAGACTATCTGCTGAAAACGCGTTTTGATAGGCCCAAAGGGCTGGCTGATAAAAACACGCTGATCCTCGACCCCGCCACCGGCACCGCCACGTTCCTTTACTTCGTGATTAAGGAAATCCATGCGTCCTTTGACGGGCAGGAAGGCATATGGGATGAATATGTCAGGGACAAGCTCCTCAACCGTATTTTCGGCTTTGAGTTGCTTATGGCCCCTTACGCTGTGGCGCACCTGAAACTCGGTCTCCAGCTTGAGAATACCGGTTACCAGTTCGGTTCTGATCAGCGGCTTGGTATCTATCTCACCAATACCCTTGACCAAGCCGTTAAATACTCGGATACATTGTTTGCCTCATGGATTAGTGAGGAAGCCAATGAAGCAGCTCGTATCAAAAAAGATGAACCTATCATGGTTGTTCTTGGTAATCCACCATATTCTGGAGCTTCTGCTAACAAAGGCGAATGGAGCAAACAGTTGGTTGAGCGGTATAAGACCGTTGATGGGCAACCGCTCGGTGAGAAAAATCCCAAGTGGCTGCAGGATGACTATGTAAAATTTTTGTCCTTCGGACAACAACGCATTGAGAAGACCGGCTACGGTATTCTTGCCTTTATCACCAATCACGGCTACCTCGATAATCCCACCTTCCGCGGTATGCGCCAGTCCCTGATGAATACGTTTGATGAAATATACGTTCTCAACCTGCACGGTAATTCCAAGAAGAAAGAGGTTTCTCCGGACGGCGGTAGGGATGAAAATGTGTTCGATATCCAGCAGGGTGTGGCCGTCTGCTGTATGGTAAAATATCCCCATGGAGGCGCGGTATAGAGAATATTGAGTTTACCGCCCACGCGGAAATCATGCTCAGGGAACGCGGCATTGCCCGGGAGTGGGTATTGCAGGCCATAGACGGTCCCGCCCGCGTAGACCGGGACGATGACGGCTCTGTGCATTACTTTAGGCCGGTCCCGGAATATGAAAATCGGGTGCTGAGAGTGGTCGTCTGGCCTGAAAGCCGTCCGGCCCGCGTGGTTACCGTGTTCTTTGACCGCCGCCAGAAAGGGAAATTATGAGAATCAGGATAGATGAAACGAGCGATGCCCTCTACTTTCGCCTTGATGAAAGCCCGGTCGTTGAGTCCGAGGAGATACAGCCCGGCGTGATACTGGATTACAACGCCGCCGGTCAGGCCATCGGCATCGAGATTATCGGTATCAAGGGCCGCATCCCGCTGGAAGAACTGAAACGCCTCCAGTTCGAGACGGTGTAAGAGAGCCTATGACCGCAAAGGTGTTCTACGCCGACCTCTGGGGTTCCCGTGACGGCAAGTATCAGACCTTGTCAGCAACGGATATTGCCGCCACCACCTGGCAGGAGCTTGTACCTTCCACCCCGTATTACCTGTTTGTCCCGAACGATGAAACGTCGATGGTCGAATACAACGCATACTGGAAAGTTACCGATATTTTTCCCATCAATAGTGTTGGAATTGTTACGGCCAGGGATGAACTTACCGTTCACTGGTCAGCAAAGAACGTTGAGGATGTGATCAAAGATTTTTCTACCTTGCCGGTTGAAACGGCTCGGGAAAGATATCGTCTTGGTAAAGATACCCGTGATTGGAAGGTTATTTTAGCTCAAAAAGACCTCAAAGACTCAGGTCTGGGTTCGGGTAATATCGTTCCGCTTCTTTACCGTCCGTTTGACACTCGATATACTTATTATACTGGTCGTTCCCGCGGTTTCCAGTGCATGCCTCGTGGCGAGGTAATGCGCCACATGCTTGCAGGTTTAAATTTTGGATTATGTACCGATCGTGAAGTAAATAATGAATTTAGGCATATTCTCTGTACGAGAGAGCTTATCAATGATTGTGCTGTTTCTCTTCAAACGAGAGAGAGAACCTATCTTTTCCCCCTCTACCTCTACCCTGCTGAAGGTGAACTGGATTTTAATAACGGTAAACGCCGTCCCAACCTGGTCCCGGAGTTCATCAGAGAATTTTCAGAAAAACTCGGCCTCACCTTTATTGAGGACGGCAAAGGAGACCTTGAAACAACATTCGGCCCGGAAGACATCTTCAATTACGCTTATGCCGTGTTCCACTCGCCTACCTACCGCACCCGTTACGCGGAATTTCTGAAAATTGACTTCCCCCGCCTGCCGCTGACCTCGGACAAAGCCCTGTTCAGGACACTGGCGGAAAAAGGCGCGGAACTCGTTTCTTTGCACCTCATGGAATCACCCGCGCTGGATAGCTTCATCACCAGATACTCGGTCAAAGGCTCCCACGCGGTTGAAAAAGTGTCCTAT
>CAYSQK010000206.1:2283-3770 GCA_964433075.1 uncultured Dehalococcoidales bacterium | reverse complement strand
GCTGGTTCGGTTAACGCCGTCATCACCGCCGGAGGAAATGCAGAGGTCGAAAAATCACTCCTCGGCAGGATAAGCGCACTGTTGAGTTCGTTGTATAAAAATATCGAGAAACTCGAAAAATCGATTGAAAAAGCAAACGGCAAAAAAGACCTGAAATCTGAAGCCGTTGCATTTCGTGACCTGGTCATCCCGGCCATGACTGAGGTCAGAAACAATGCCGATGAACTCGAGACTATCGTGGATGCGGAATACTGGCCGATGCCGACGTATTCACAACTGTTGTTCAATATCTAAACGCTCGTTTCCTTGTCCTCTCTACTCCTCATCTCCGGTTGCGAAGTACCCTCTCCCTGACTCGAAGGAGGGTACTTCGCCATTTTACCCGAAAGAAAAAGGCAGGCTGAAGCCTGCCTTTTTATCGTTACAATAGTATGTTATTCTTCGATGAGTTTTATCAGCACATCCCCGCCTCTGGTGCGGGTATCGAATAGGGCAAAAGCTCCTCCGTCCTTCGGTTTACCGCTGAATATCATCGGCACTCCTTTGTCGACAAGCCTCGCCGTTTCCTGCTTCAAGTCTTTCACCGCGAAGGAAATATCGATGATGCCTTCGCCTCTTCGATACAGTGTCTCACGGTAAATGAAGTCGGATGTACCCGGTTCAACCAGCTCAAGCACCAGTTTGTCACCAACCTGGCATTTCCTCGTCCTCGCCTGTACATCGGCTTTCGGAGGCTTTCCATATATCTGCACATCTGACATTTTGCTGGTATCGAACTGCTTTTCCGGCATGAAATCAGCAATTGCAAGATAATCGTAAAATTTCACCGTTTTATCGAGGTCTTTCACGATTGCCGTGTGTCCGAGGAATTTCCACGGGACGATTCCCGCAGTCGCTTTCCTCTTTTTCATCTCCTCCGTCATCGGACTCCGGAATGATAACAGGATGTGACCGGGTTCACGCGTGTCCAGATAGTCTTCGAGCCTGTCTCCGTTCAAATGGAAATCCTGAATGATGCGCATGCCCTTTTTTACCAGCTTGGCCGTTTCGGCATCGATGTCAGGCACGCTGATGCAGAAATGATTACAGCCCTCACGGTACGCCAGCATTTCACCGTACGGAATGAACGTTTCAGCGTGGAGAACCTCCATTTCGAAATCGCCGATATATAACAGATGCAGGAAAGGCTCGCCTTCGGGAATATTGAAGACCGGTACCACATCGAACTCTATCGTTTCCGCTTTATCGTTCGGATTCCACGCCGGTCCGGTTTGAGGAAAATCAACCGCGATACCTAAATCTTTATAGTACTGAATCGTTCCCTTGAAATCTTTGGTAAATACGCCTGAATGATTATATTCCCAACTTTTATCCACGCTGTTTATCTCCTTCTCTGACAATGATTTTCAAAGTACTGTTTGCATTTGGTTGATAATGTTGTCTTTACGAATGAAGCGAATTATGTCCAGGTTTTCTCCCTTTTGTAA
>CAYSQK010000206.1:0-2273 GCA_964433075.1 uncultured Dehalococcoidales bacterium | reverse complement strand
TTTGTAAAGGGAGATAAAGAGGGATTTAAAATTTCTGATTAGTTTCTCCATTCTCGTCCCTGCCAACCACAACCAGACAGAACCATTTTCAAAGCATTCTACTTGATTGTTCCGGTATTTCTCAAGTCAGTATAAACAAACAAGGAACTATTACAGCAATTCCTGCTGGCCCGGTAAATCGCAATCCACACACAGTTCATCGAGCGGTAATCCGATTGCCTCGGCAAGTTCATCGATTGTCGGGTATTCCAGGCTGTCAATTCCCAGAAATTCTACCCGCCTCTTTATCGACGGGATTCGGGTCGCGATAAGTTCACCTTTCTGGATTGATTTTCCCCACTTGCAGTATGAAACCGAATCCGGATTGGATATCCGGAAATGAATTTCGCTGAAATTGAGAGCTTTCAATTTCGGGACGAGATTTTTTTCTATCTGGGTACCTCTCCGTATCGAATCATCGCACAGAACCACTGTTTTTCCGGAATAATTTTCTCCGCTTCTGAGCTGCTTGATGTGAGCCTCCAGCCCTCGCTCGGACTGGGTAACCCGGGGGTAACTCCGCCCCGCATACGGGTATTTCAGGAGAACTTCATCATATTCCGGAACCCGGTTGATTGTCCCCGCGTTCATCTGCCGGCAGAATTCCTGATGGTAACCGATTGCGCAAAATCGTCCCGAATCAGGTACCGGTGCCACGTAATCAGGGATGAAACCGTTTTCGATGTCTCGCCGCGCCAGCACCGCCCCGAGCCTCTTTCTGACCGCCGTAACAGGGATTCCCTTAAAGACGGCATTGGGAAAGTTTGTATACACCCAGACAAAGGTACAAATCTGGCTTTTCCCCTCACCCGTTTTCCCTTTGGACTCCGCTTTTCCGTTTTTCAGCAGCACAATCTCGCCCGGTTCGACGTCACGCTGATAACTGAACCCCCAGTTATCGAAACCGACCGGGTCAGTCGTCGCAACAACCGCGCCCTGTTTTTCACCGATAATGAGAGGCCATCGCCCGCTCGGGTCACACGCCATGTATATTCCCTCGGGAGCAAGAATCGCGATTGAGTACGCCCCTTTGACCGTTTCATTCATTTTCCGGATTCCGTCAACAAATCCGTCACCCTCGGCAATCAGCTTGGCAATCACCTCGACATCGACCCCGCCCCAGGCAAATGAATGCCCTCTCTTTTTATACTCGGCTATCAGTTCCTCATCATTAAAAATATTACCGGTAAAACAGATAGCGAATTCCCCGATTTTCGAATCGACCAGGATAGGTTCCCGGTTATCACCGCAGTAGCCAACCCCCATCGTTCCTTCGAGTCCGTCGATGTCTTCACTGAAGTTAGGCCTGAACTGCCCGCGGTGGGTCCTGATTTTGATTTTTCCGTTATTGATGGTAGCTAAGCCCGCATAGCTTTCTCCCATGTGTTGCTGGTAAAACGTTTGCCAGAAAATGTCTTCGACAAAATCGCCGTTATATTCCTTCGGATTAACACTGATAGCGGAAAAACCAGGCATCGTTACCCTCCCGAGGTAAAACTTTTTAATATCCCTGTGATTTCGACATCAATGATTATACCCGAAAAGACCCGGCAAGTCGAAAGGGCACATACTGGTTGAACAACAAAATCACCTTCCGGCACTCGTCATTACCGTACCGGAAAATCATTTTTCAGGGCATTCTCCAGTATTATTTTCACCTCGGGTGAGAAATCCTGATTGATCATCCACTGTAAATAGTCCGGCGATTGCTTTACAAGCTCTTTCAGAGGAACACCGGCATGTTTACCGAAGTTCAGCGCCGCATCCTGCCCACTCCAGACAAGCTTTCCGACAAGGTCGACGTAGTTTTCCCTTCCCTTCAAACAGAGAGCGCTTAGGCCTTCGATATCCCGCGGCAAATCAGCATACTTTTCAAGCTGCCCGTCAAGTATCTCGGCACTCGCTTTCACATCGCCTTCGGCACTGTGAGCATTGACAATTGCTTTGCCGCAATAGAACTGGTAAGCGCTTCCCAGACTGCGGGGAACATCCTTGTTGAACGGCTCTCTCGCGTGGTATATCGTCATCAAATCGATGAACCGTCTGTCCTTTCGGGAAAACGGAACCCCTGCCCTTTCGAATTCGGCTTCAAGCAGCGGTATATCGAAATTCAGTATATTGAAACCGCACAGGTCGCACCCCTCCATGAAATCCCGTATGCCCTTCGCCAGCTGCCGGAAAACCGGTTCATTTTTCACATCATCGTTGGTAATCCCGTGTTTGCGGGTCGCCCC
>CAYSQK010000205.1:0-3790 GCA_964433075.1 uncultured Dehalococcoidales bacterium | reverse complement strand
ACAACCAGATTCTTTATTGAAGTACCCATACAGCATAATAGTATACCACGAGTCCGGCAAAGACAATGCTGTCAAGCCGGTCAAGCCAGCCGCCGTGACCGGGGAGGGCATTCCCCGAGTCTTTGACGCCGGTGTAGCGTTTGAAGGCTGACTCAAGGAGATCGCCGCTCTGGCCGAAGAGGCTGACAAGGAGGCCGAGAATGACGGCATGGTACCAGGGCAAGGGAAGCCCGAGAGGAGTCGGGAGGGTGAAGAACAGGCTGACAAGGACGGCCCCGACAACACCGCCGGCGGCGCCTTCCCAGGTCTTTCCCGGACTGATACGGGGAGCCATTTTATGACGGCCGAGGCTGCGGCCGGTGAAAAAGGCAGATGTATCATACGCGAAAGTAACGAACAGCGACAGGAATACCCAGTTCCGGCCGTCTTCGAGGCCTCTGAGGCCGATGAGGTTACTTATCAGCCAGCCGTTATACAGGATGGCAACGGTAGTCCAGAGTCCGGACAGCCGGTTGTACGTACCGGGGGTTTGCCGTTTCAGGAAAAAGGGCGTTACCAGCAGCGGCAAAGCCGTACCGGCAATAAGGACTCCCGGTATCCAGAGGGCATCCGGAGAGGCGCCGATGAACGAGAGGACGGTCGAATCCCGCAGGGCAATGACGCCGATGGTGAGGATGATGCTGTAAACGACAAAAATTTTCGTTTTCGAAAGGCTGATGAGCCGGGCGCATTCAAGGTTCGAAAGGATACCAAGGGTAACGGCAAGTATCGTAAAAAGCGGCAGAAAGGAATCAAACCACAGCACGGCTACGAGGATGGGGATGCCTATTACCGACGTAAGTACTCGTTTTTTCAGCATGATGGCGTAACTTTACAAACCGCCGAAGCGTCTCTTTCTGCTGTTGTAGAATTCCAGAGCTTTATCGATATCTTCCTTACCGAAATCCGGCCAGAGGACGTCGGAGAAGTATATTTCACTGTAGGAGGACTGCCATATGAGGAAATTACTGAGCCGGCTCTCATTCGAGGTGCGAATCAGGAGATCGACCGGGGGAATGCCGACGGTGTAGAGGTAGCGTTCGATAAGGTCTTCGGAGATGTCATCCGACGGTATGCCGTCATCGATAATCCGTTTGACGGCATCGACAATTTCCGCCTTGCCGCCGTAATTGAAGGCGATGTTCAGGGTAACGCCGGGATTGTGACGGGTCGATTCGACAGCATCAGTAATCGATGCCTGAAAATCTTCGGGCAGCCCTTCGAGCCGGCCGATGTGGTTGATGCGGATACCTTTTTTCTGAATATCCGGGATGACCCGTTCCAGGAAATCGGTCAAAATCGAAAACAGGCCGTATACTTCTTCTTCAGGGCGGCGCCAGTTTTCCGTGGAGAAACCGAACAGGGTGAGGTAGGGAACGTTGTATTCACTGAGGTATTCCACCATCCGGTACATGTTATCGGTGCCGTTGCGGTGGCCTTCGGAGCGCGGCAGGCCGCGTTTTTCAGCCCATCTGCCGTTGCCGTCAGGTATGATAGCGATATGAGCCGGGAGCAGAGCAAACTTTTTTTCCTGCGAAGAGGACGAAACTGCCATATCGTTACTCCACTCCGTCCTGACTATACCTGTTTCAGTTCCGTTACTTTATCCTCGCCGATTTTGTCGGCAGCGGCAATAAAGGCATCGGTGATTTTCTGAAGCTGGTCGAGAGCCCGTTTATTTTCGTCCTGAGAAATGTCCTTGTTCTTTTCCAGTTCTTTCAGTTCGTTCATGGCATCGCGCCTGATATTACGAAGAATGACTCTTCGTTCTTCGACCCTTTTGTGAACCAGTTTAATCATTTCCTGACGGCGTTCTTCCGAGAGGGGAGGGATATTGATACGGATAACCTTGCCGTCATTAATCGGATTCAGTCCGAGGTCAGAAGCCTGAACGGCTTTCTCGATAGCTTTCATGGCGTTCTTGTCCCAGGGCTGGATAACGAGCAGACGCGCTTCCGGAACGGAGATACCGGCGATGTGGTTGACGGGCATTTGCGCCCCGTTGTAATCGACTCTGATAGTATCAAGCAGGTTCGGAGTTGCTCTGCCGGTGCGTATCGTGCCGAGTTCTACTTTCAAACCCTCGGCCGCTTTATGCATTTTGTCTTCGGTGTTTTTTAAGATTTCACTCAACATTTTTCTTCTCGCTCTTCACTATTGTTCCGATAGGTTCTCCGAGGACGGCGCGTTCGAGACTGCGTGGTTCATCGAGGTTGAAAACGACTATCGGCAGTTTATTTTCCATGCACAGAGACAGTGCAGTGGTATCCATGACTTCGAGACGAAGGTTCAGTGCTTCCATATAGGTCAGACAATCGAATTTTCTGGCAGAGGAAATTTTCCGCGGGTCTTCGCTGTAAATGCCGTCGACTCCGTTTTTCGACATAAGCAGGACTTCCGCTTCGACTTCGATAGCGCGGAGAGCTGCGGCGGTGTCGGTGGTCATGTAGGGATTACCGGTACCGGCGGCGAAGATGACGCAGCGGTGTTTTTCGAGGTGACGAATCGCGCGGCGTCTGATATAGGGTTCGGCGACGCTGTGAATATCGATGGCGGTTTGAGTGCGGGTAGTCACTCCCTCGCGCTCAAGAACATCCTGAAGCGCGAGGGCATTGATAACGGTGGCAAGCATACCGGCATAGTCAGCGGTTACCCGGTCAATGCCGTCTTTTTCTGCCTGTGAGCCTCTCCAGATATTTCCTCCGCCGACTACGATAGCGACATCCACGCCCATTTCCATGACGTGTTTAATCTGTTGTGCGGCTTTTCTCAAGGTAGGCGCGTCAATACCGAATTTCGCTTCACCGCTGAACGCTTCACCGCTGAGCTTCAGTAATACGCGCTTATATCTGGTGTCGGCCATATTCAGTTGCCTTCCTGGCAGCTCTTGCTACATTCCGAGTTCGAATCGAGCGATTTTGCTTATCTGGATATTTTCTCCTGTTTTCCCAATTGCTTCGGTGACAAGGTTTTGAATGGTGACCGAAGGGTCTTTAATACAGGCCTGGGTAAGGAGACACGCTTCTTCTTTCGTGCAGGAGAGCTCGGTTCCTTCAGGGATATCATCGATTGAAATATATTTGGGATCCATGGCTGCGACCTGCATAGCAACGAGATGTGCCAGCTGCTTGAATTCATCGGTACGGGCAACAAAATCAGTCTCACAATTGATTTCAATCATAGCCCCGATGCGGCCTTCGCCGTGAATGTAACTTTCGACAAGGCCCTGTTTGGTAGCCCGTTCTTTTCTTTTTTCTGCTATGTAAAGGTTTTGCTCTTTGAGGATTTCCAGAGCTTTCGCCATGTCTTCACCTGCCTCTTTGAAGGCATTACGACATGCCATGATACCGGCTCCGGATTTTTCCCTGAGTTCCTTGAGTTTATCGGTGGTACTCAACCTATCCTCCTGTTTCTACTCGTCATCCGAGGCTGCAGCTACGGGTTCGTCCCCGTCCGCTTCTCCGGCGGCTGCTTTAGCTTCGTCTTCTTCGATAGCCTTCGATTCGGCTTCCGCCTGAAGCATTTCATGTCCGGCGGTACCTTCGATGGCTGCATCGGCAATTTTGTTGCAAATGAGCTTGATAGCCCTGATTGCATCATCATTTGCCGGAATGGCATAATCCAGTTCATCAGGATTACAACTGGTATCGGAGATACCGACGACAGGAATGCCCATTCGTCTGGATTCGGCGAGGGCTATTTTCTCTTTCGGCGGGTCGACGATGAAGATAACCGACGGAAGCGTGGTCAT
>CAYSQK010000204.1:0-3808 GCA_964433075.1 uncultured Dehalococcoidales bacterium | reverse complement strand
ACGCTGCTGGTCATGGACGATTACGGGTACGGCAACACCATTCTCGAATACCTCGGCGTTACTCCCCGTTTCTCCGGCGATACCCTCCTCGACCCGCTGTTCAACTACAAAAACCAATATCTGCCGCGCGTAACCGATTTCGCTCCGGCGGTTACGGAAAGCGGCGTCGATGTCATTCTGCTTAACTACGCGACCGCACTGACCGGCCTGACGGATGCCGATGTCCTTGCCTGGTCTTCGGAAGCAAGTTACCTCGACAGTAACGCGAACGGCTCGCTCGATTCTTTTGAAGCCGCCGGTCCACACCCGGTGGCGGCTGAAATTGCCTGTGGGAAGGGTCGACTGATACTCGTTGCCGACCCCAGTATCGTCATCAACACCATGGTCGGCAGGGATGATAACAATGCATTCGTCGAGTGGCTGATGTCCCGCCACGGCGATGTCACCAGGGTTGTTTTCGATAATTCGCACCTCTCGGACACGCCGCTGGATGTTTCAAAAGCCGGACTGACCGATACCCGTGACCTGCTTTCGAAGCCGTACCCGGTCATCGGTATCACCGCTCTGGCATTCATAGGTATATCACGGTTCACATTAAGGAAGGGGGAGAAGGTTGGATAACACGGAAAAATTTGCCGGTCTCTACGGTAAAATCATGGATGAGGTCTCGAAGAAAATCATCGGGAAAAATGAAATCAAGAATGCGCTGATTCTGGCGCTCTTTGCCGGAGGCAACGTCCTCATCGAAGGCCTGCCGGGCACCGCGAAAACAAGCCTTGCCCGAACGTTCGCCCAAACCATCGGCGGGAAATTCAAGCGTATTCAGTTGACGCCAGACATGATGCCGGCGGATATCACCGGATTCTATGTCTACTCTCCCACCGATGAACCGAGGTTCGTCGAAGGCCCCATTTTCGCCAATGTCGTCCTTGCCGACGAGTTGAACCGCACGACGCCCCGAACGCAGTCGGCGCTCCTCGAGGCCATGCAGGAACGCCAGGTCACCATCGAACGGCAGACCTACCCGCTCGAAAAACCCTTCATGGTCATCGCCACGCAGGTTCAGTCCGGCTCGGAAGGTACCTACCCGCTGACGGATGTCCAGATGGACCGGTTTCTCCTGAGAGTCTCCAGTTACTATCCGACCAAGGATGAGGAGAAACAGATTATTTCAACCATCGACAGCATCGATGAGCCTGATATCGTACCGGTCACCACCGTCGAAGAAATACGGGAGATGCAGGATTCGGTCAGGAATGTCCATGTCTCGGACGACATCGTCGAGTATGTGACGTCGATTATCCAGAGCCTGAGGCTCGACCCCGATGTCGCCTCCGGTCCGAGTACCCGGAGCAGCATCTCACTCTACCGGTGCTCCCGCGTCTACGCACTGCTGGACGGACGGGATTACGTGATACCGGATGATATCAAAGAACTCCTCCATCCGACCACTGCCCACCGTATCACCATAAAATCAGAGGCGGAAATGGACGAGGTCACCCCGGAAATAATACTCGAACGGGTACTGCAGACCGTTCCCGTCCCGAAACTGTAGTTTTTATGCTCAATACGCCCATCGTCACCATACTGTTGAGAATCTACGCTGCCGCGGCGTTCGTCGCGGTGGCTGTCCTCTCGCCGCTCGTTTTCTCGGCAGTGCCGTTACTGCTGCTGGTCTGGTACTTTACCATCCGGCGGTGGAAACCGAAACCGGTCATCAGCCTGCTGACCGAATATTTCGCCTACTTCTTCATCGCCGTCCTGCTGGCGCCGGCAGTCGGCCTCTTTTCGGTGCTGATTGCTTTGCCCGTCCTGTTCCTCACCGGCACGGCGCTGGAGGAAACCGCGGAGTCGCTCGATTACCAGCCTTCGAATTTGTCCCGCAGGCCTACCGGACTCGGCATCACCATGCTCCTCATCTCCGGTGTTTCGCTCCTCATCGGGCTGTTCCTCTCGAACGATTCTCTGACAGTATCCGCTGCCGTCAGCCTGACCGCTTGTGTCGGGCTCATCGGCATCTCGTTCAGGAGTCTCGGGAAAAAACCGGTAAGAGAAATACCGGTGAACCGCCGCATCCTCGCCGGCAAGCGTGAAACCGTCAGCTTCATCGTTGAATCAGCAGCGCGGTTCGGCGGGCTGCTCTTTCTCGAATCACCGGTCGCGTGGGTTGACATTCACTCGAAAACCCTTTCGCTCAAAACTGACCGGCAACTTGCCGATATATCGGTCGAACCGATTCTCGCCGGACCGACGGCCGTCGCACTCGACGGCTATGTCATCGACCGATGGGGTTTGATGCAGGTCCGGTTCAGTCTCGAGCCTGTCCGGCTCCACACCATACCCCGGGCACGGTATGCTGACTGGCTGGCGAAACAGTACCTTGCCGGCGGGAGACCCGGTAATCTGCCGCTGGTGGCAAATATTGAATCGCTCAAGCCCGCCTTCGGTCTCCGGCGCGGCATCGAATACTACGGCAACCAGGTGTATCAGCCGGGCGACAGCCTGAAGAATATCGACTGGAAGCACTCGCTTCAGAATAACGAACTCATCGTCAGGGAATACGTCGAATTCCAGGGGCAGTCCGCCCTGATACTCGTCAATCTTACTGCCGGCAATGCCGAAGAAGCGGACACGCTCGCCTACAGCATCATCGTTACCGCCCTTTCGCTCGTCAACGAGAATATTCCGGCATCACTCGCAGTTTACGATAATGAAAAAGTCGTCCTCACCACCGGGGCGCTTCAGGGCGACCGGCTGGTAGCCAGGGCGCGCCAGATAACGCAGCAGATAGTCGTGCCGGGCAATCCGGTCAAATACCTCAATCCGCCGGATGTCACCCGCCTGCGGTCGAACCTGAACCGTCTCAGCACGGTTGAAAATCCGGCCGCACAGAAACTGGCGCAGTTACTGCGAATCGAATACCAGAGCATCGTCGATGCCGCCGGCGGGAACCCCGCCGCCAGGGCCGTTGCGGATGCCTTCACCAAAACCACGGATGATGCCAATGTCATCATCATCTCGCACCGCAACCATGATGCCGAAGCGCTCGCCCTCAGCGCCTGGGACTTACGGCGCCGCGGCAGCAGCGTCATGAACGTCCTCGTCAGCGGTACGACCGCCCGTCTCACTCCTGACCGACCGTAAACCGTCTGTCCGTCTTGTTTCCTGCCGGTCATCTCCTGTACAATGCATCCATACTATCCATACGCGAACGGAAAGGAACCATGGAGTTCATCGATTCACTGAAAGACCTTGCCCTGCCGGTTCTTGAAAACGTGCCGGTACTGAGAGCGATACTGGGATTCCTGCTGGTCTTTTTCATTCCCGGGTTCGCCTGGACGCTGGTCTTTTTCAGGAACAACGTCAACCGGCTTGAACGAATCGTCCTCTCCTTCGGCCTGTCCATCGCCCTTGTCACCCTCAGCGTCCTCGGTTTCAATGTTGTCCTCAACGTCCGTATCACCGGCCTCAACGCTCTCCTCATCATCGGCCTCATCACCGTTATCCCGCTCGGTATCCGGTTCACCGGCAGGATGCTCCGGAAGAGAAAACAGGCACGCGCAGCTCTCGCTGCCGCTCCCGATACCGAATCTTCCGAAGAATCGGCGGGGGATACCGAAGAAGGTGACGTAACGGATCCTTCCGGATAACCGATTTCTCAGTCAAATTATCAGAAATAATTAGTGACTGTTTAAGGAACTAGTAGTAGATAGTAACTAAAGAAGTTCACAGTGTACAATAGGCAGTTTACAGTTCAGAAAGAGAGACGATTGGTGGAGATTGCTTCGGTTCACCTGTTGACGGTGAA
>CAYSQK010000203.1:0-3842 GCA_964433075.1 uncultured Dehalococcoidales bacterium | reverse complement strand
ATTCGTTTCCTTGACCTGCCGGATACCAGCGTGTATATTTGTGCCATGCACGTCGGCGTATGTAAAATAAGGCTGAGAATGCCGGAGAACGGCTCGTTGAAAGACAAACGGCATGTGGTCAAATCGATTATCGGGCGGGTGAAAAACAGGTTTGACGTTGCCGTTGCCGAAGTAGAAGATAACGATGACCGCCGGTTTGCCGCCATCGGTGTTTCCTGCATCAGCAATGACAGCCGGCACGCCAATGAAATCCTTTCGAAAGTAGCCGGTTTCGTCGCCGGAGCCGGATTCGAAGCCGAAGTGCTCGGATACTCGACAGAAATTATCCCGGTATTCGAAATGGATGAAGATATTCCCTTTCCTGCCGATTATCCGTAAGAGAGATTGACTGTTGGATGCAAAGGTTTTTATCAGATACCTCCGGACACTGCCCGACTACGCCGGTCAGGTAGCGCATATCGAGCACATCGAACCGCGCGATTCCCTTACCGCCGAGCTCGACGTGCCGGTTTCTCCGGCACTCCAGGAACGGCTGGCAAAAAAGGGGTTCACCTCTTTCTATACCCACCAGGCAAAAGCGATTTCCGAATCGCTCAAAGGCCAAAACGTCATGGTTGCCACGTCATCTGCCAGCGGCAAAAGCCTCTGCTATAACATCTCGGTACTGGAAACACTCCTGAATTCGCCTGACGGACGGGCGATTTATCTCTTCCCTACCAAGGCACTGGCGCAGGGCCAGCTTCGGGTACTGAAAGAAATGTTCACCCCCTCGCCGTTCAGAGCACTCGAATTTTCTACCTTCGACGGCGATACTGATTACTCCGACCGCAACGACATCCGGAAACGGGCAAGAGTCATCCTCACCAATCCGGACATGCTCCACGTCGGCATCCTTCCGAATCACAGCTCCTGGGCACGGCTCTTCCGGAACCTGAAATACGTCGTCATCGATGAAGCTCATTCCTACCGGGGCGTATTCGGCTCGCATGTCGCAGGTGTTATTCGCCGATTGCGTCGACTGTGTGCATTTTACGGCTCGGAGCCCCGCTTTATCCTCTGCTCTGCCACCATCGCCAATCCCGGTGAACACGCCGAACAACTGACCGGACTGCCTTTCACCGTCGTTGATAACGACGGCTCGCCGCACGGCGAAAAGGAATTCGTTTTCTGGAACCCGCCGATTCTCGATGAAAAGCGAAACACCCGCCGCAGCACCAACAGCGAAGCGACTCACCTGTTTACCGAACTGGTCAACCAGAGCGTCAGAACACTGGCCTTCGCCCAGAGCCGCCGGCTCACCGAACTCATCTACAGCTACTCGCGGGACCGCCTCGCCGAGATAAACCCGCCCCTGGCACGGAGAATCATGGCCTACCGGGCCGGATACCTCGCGGAAGACCGGCGGAAAATCGAAAAAGACCTCTTCGGCGGGCAACTGCTGGGAGCCGTCGCCACCGTCGCCCTCGAACTGGGCGTGGACATCGGCGACCTCGAAGCTACTATCCTTACCGGCTACCCCGGCAGTATCGCCTCCACCTGGCAGCAGGCCGGCAGAAGCGGCCGCGGTATGGAAGGGTCGATGACCTTTCTCGTTGCTATGGACAACCCGCTTGACCAGTATTTCATGAGTCACCCCGAAGCCTTCTTTCAGAAAAGCGTCGAGAACGCCCTCATCAACCCGGAAAACCACTACATCCTCAGGGCACACCTGCTGTGCGCTGCCTGGGAAATGCCCCTGACATCCCGCGACGAACGGTATTTCGGTTCGGCGATGTCACATGAAATACACGACCTCCAGACTGAAAACCTGCTGCGGGAACGCGGCCGGAAGTGGTATCTGGCGCCCGTCATCTCCTCCCCGGCACACGCCATCAATATCCGCTCGACCGGTGGTGAAGACTACGCCGTCATCGACATGAATACCGCCTCGACCCTTGAGATGGTCGATTCCAGTATGGCCTTCTTCCAGATACACCCGGGAGCGGTCTACCTGCATCAGGGAAAACCGTACCTCATCCACAAACTCGACCTTGCAGGGCACACCGCCTGGGCAACCGATACCGATGCCGTGTACTACACGCAGACCAAGGAGATAGAAGACTTAAGGATTAAAAAGACGCTGAAAAGCCGGGACGCCGGTAAGGTAAAGGTTTACCTCGGCGAAGTCCAGGTAACCAACAACGTCGTCGGCTTCAAAAAGAAAATGCACTATACCGAAGAAGTAGTCGGCGAAGAACCGCTCGATTTACCCCCGATTGAGTTCCCGACGGTTTCCTTCTGGTTCGACCTGCCGGTCGATACCGTTCAGCAGATAAACGAATCGAAAATGGATTTCGCCGGAGGACTCCACGCCACCGAGCACGCCGCCATTGCCATGCTCCCCCTGTTTACCCTCTGCGACCGCAACGATATCGGCGGCGTATCCACCGCCCTCCACCCCGATACGGGACGGGCACAAGTCTTTATCTACGACGCTTACCCGGGAGGAATCGGTATCGCTGAAAAAGGTTTTGACATCATCGAAGACCTCTGGAAAGCAACCCTTCAGGTCGTTACCGACTGCCCCTGCGAGAAAGGCTGCCCGAGCTGCATTCAGTCGCCGAAATGCGGCAACAACAACAAACCGCTCGATAAACAGGCGGCAATCGAGCTTCTCAAAGGCCTCATTGCCTGACTGGAAAAATTTTTTAACGAAATTTAGTAACTTTTTTCCGTTTTTAGCGTTATAATAAGAGACCCTTAGTTGATATACGAATCATGAAAAAACAGGGCGTGAAAATAGTATGTGATACTTCCTTGATTCATTCGTATCATGATAATAACCGGTCGCCGGGAAACCGCCCTGAATAATATGGTGGGGAACCACACGAGGAGAGGGACATGGACAGGAAGATTTGGATATACGTCGGGTTAATCGTCGTTGTCCTGGCAGGCATGGGACTCGGTATCGGGCTTGGCATGTCGAAAAAGGATGATACGAAAGCGAATCCGGTCACCATACCCGAAGGCAAACCGATGATATCGATGGATATCAACAACCCGGAAGCGAAAACGCTTACCCAGGTATTTGTCTATGAGGACGGCACGGTTATTCACGCGGTGGATTCCGCTGCTGCCCTGCCGGTTACCGCCGGAGACACCTTCACCCGCACGTGGCGGACAGGCACCATCACCTCCGGAGAAATCGATAGTCTCTTCGCCTATCTTGAATCGGTCGGGTTCGATGATATCGAATACGCCTTCGTATCGTCAGGCGCCGAAGGTAACGTGGTGCAGTGGGGCGCCGAGGACTATATCCGCATCTCTGCCGAAAACAGTGAAACGGATAACATCATCGCCGCTATCGGCTACCTTGAAGCGGACAGCACTCCGTACTCGGAACTTCCCGAACCGGTCGGCGGTATCTATGAAAAACTCGCTGAAATCATCGCCGAAACACAGCAGGCACTGGTCGAAGAACTGACGAAATAAAATGCAGCCGAACAACCGTTGGTTAATGAATCTCGGCTTCATCGTTGAGACAGGTAAGGTATGATGGAAAAAAGGAATGAAAATGAAAAGGTGACAAGTCACCTGGCTGTTGTCATGATGGCCGGGCTTATCATGGTCGGCGTCCCGATAAGCTCGGTATTAATCATGCTGCTGTATTCATTCTTCCGGAATATCGAAAAATCGATTGAACCGGCCATCAACCTTACTTCGAACGTCATTATTCAAAGCGGTATCCCCGTCGAAACCTTTTTCGTCATCGTTGCCGTCGTGTTCGCCTGCGGGCTTGCCCTGCTCGGCTATGTCGGTTTCCGTAAATCCCGGCGAAAAAACGGACCCGGTTCATCATGAAA
>CAYSQK010000202.1:0-3901 GCA_964433075.1 uncultured Dehalococcoidales bacterium | reverse complement strand
AGATAATGAGCGGTGACTGGAGTTCAGACGTGTGCTCTTCCGATCTGGAAAAAACAGCCCTTAATGAGATTCTGACAATTTTTCCTGGTAACATGTACACTTCCCCTGCCGGGTATAAAGACATCAGGTTGATGCTTGTCGATGACCATCAGGTTGTCCGTGAAGGCCTCAGGAGAATGCTGGAAATTGAAGACGGCCTTCAAGTCGTTGGAGAAGCCTGCAACGGCGAAGAGGCAATCATAAAAGCCGCTCAATTACTGCCTGATGTCATTGTGATGGACCTGAAAATGCCGGGTATGGATGGAATCACCGCTACCCATGAGATAAAGAAGATTCTTCCGAACATTAAAGTACTTATCCTGACATTATATGCGGAAGATTATGTAAAACAAGCGATTGAAGCCGGCGCTTCCGGGTATCTGTTAAAAGACAGCGATACTGATCAGATTACAAAAGCCATCAGACAGGTAAATGACGGATATTGCCCTATTGCCCCTTCATTGACCCGTGATTTGGTCGTTGAATTTGCTCAGATCAGCCGAAGCGGCCGTACGTCCCTTCTCACTAAACGTCAGATTGAGATTCTTAAATTGATTGCTGACGGCTTGAACAGTAAAGAAATCAGTAATGAGCTTTATATCAGTACCTCTACCGTTAAAAGAGAAATAAGACAGATTTTGAATCGGCTTGAAGTGTCGGATAGAGCTCAGGCTGTGTCTGAAGCAATGAAGAAAAACATTATTTAATGTGAATCTTGGCATCAGTTACCACTAAAACCGTTTGAAAAAAGAGAAATGTACAGGATATTGTGCCGGAAATGACCTGCCTTCAAACAAAAATGAATACGAGAACAGAAGATAATTCGAATAGTGTCGATTGGAATTCTGTAAAACTCTTGCTCCTGCTTACAGGTCCGGCCAGTATTATGGCAATTATTCTGTTTAACTGGCCGGATATCAGGTGGATTGGTGAAATCCAGTTCACTGCCATCGGCATTCTTGGCGCTTTCACACAAATGCTTCTGTCCGTTTTCATTATGGCGAGGTATCGGAGTAAACAGGGTATTATATTCATCAGTGCCGGGCTGTTGTCCATGGCTTTGATAAACGGTATTCAGGCAGTATTGCCTCCGGAATCCTCTGAATTTCTCTGGCTTCATTCTTTTGCAGGGGTATGCGGCAGCTTTTTCTTTTCGATATATGTCGCCGCCGTGAGGGGTTTGATACCCTTGAATATCCTTGGATATGTTGAAAATCGGACGAAAAAGTTTCTGTTAGCTGTTGCAGCTCTTGCTGCCGGCATGACTTGTCTGATACTGGGGTACACACATGCCATGCCTTTGCTGGTTATTGATGGTGCGTATACCAATATCGCCTGGATAGTTAATGGTATTCCCGTTCTTCTCTATTTGTTTTCCGGTATAAGTCTCTTTCTTATGTATCGAAAAACGGCTGCACCGGAATTATTCATCTTCACCGCCATGGTCATCTTTCTGTTTCAGGCGAGTGAGGTCATTTACTTTGCGTCATTATGGAGTGTCATATGGTGGTTCTGGCTTGGGTTACGCCTGGCGGTTTACGTTTCGGTGCTGGTACTCGTTCTGAGAGAATATATTCAGATAAGCGGGTCGCTTGCTTGTGAAATTGAAGAACGCACCCGTGCCGAACAGGCATTGAGGAAAGCCGAAGAAGACTGGAGAAATTCATTTAACGCAATCGAAGAAGTGATGATGATAATCGATAGTCACTATACTATTGATAATGTTAACGCCAGTGGATTAGTCCTGTTGAAAAAGGAAAAAAATGAGATAATTGGCCGTAACATTTACGAAATATTCCCCAGACTTGAGAGAGAAACGTGTCCTCTGGAACGTTCTTTTGAAACATCCAGAACTGAGCATATTGAGTGGTATGATAGTGACATCAGGAAACATTTCCTGATTAAGAGTTCACCGGTGGTCAATACAAAAGGCCGGGTATTGAAGTATGTTTTCCTGATGGATGATATTACTGAAGAATTTGAAACGAAAGCAAAAGAGAAACTGCTTCAGAAAGAATTGAACCTGACGAGCAGACTGGCTTCGATTGGTGAAGTTGCTGCCGGTATTACCCATGAAATAAATAATCCGTTAACGAGCGTCATCGCTTTCGCTCAGTTACTTTCTGTCAAAGAATTGCCTGACGATATTCGGGAAGCGGTTGATGTCATAAACGACAGCGCTTCACGCATTGCCAACATCGTCGACAAGTTATTGACATTTGCACGGCGTCGTAAGCCGAATAAAGAGTATACTGACGTAAACTCAATAATCTCCGGTATTATCGGTATGCGTGCGTATGAATTGAAGAACAATAATATCGATATCGTTACGGAACTGTCCGCATCTCTTCCTAAAACCATGGTCAATGTTGGAGAAATACAGCAGGTGCTGCTGAATATCATAATCAATGCTGAACAGGCGATTAAAGAGGCGTGGGTCAAGTCAGGTAAAATAAGCGTCGGGACGAGTGTTTCCGATAACTGCATCAGGATAACGGTTTCTGATAACGGCCCGGGCATTCCTGAAGAAAACATGGACAAGTTGTTCGACCCCTTCTTTACGACAAAAGATGAACACGGTGGAACCGGTCTTGGTCTGAGCATCTCATACGGGATTATCAAGGAACATCGGGGAAAAATCTATACGGAAAATCGGGGTGAAGGAGCATCGTTCGTCATCGAATTACCAATTATTTCGGAAGCAGTTCCCGGTGGTATCGAGGCGCCTGTCATCAAGGATAAAGGGATAACCAGGAAATTGAAAATCCTCGTTGTTGACGACGAACTGCACATCTGCCGGGCACTGGACAGCCTGCTGACTCGGGAAGGTCATACCGTTGAAACGAGTCGGTTTGCTGAAAAAGCGCTGCTGAAAGTCAGGAAGGATGATTTTGACCTGGTTTTATTCGACATTAAAATGCCTGGAATGGATGGCGTCGAATTTTATCAGAGATTACTGGAAATTGACCCTTCCTATAAACAAAAAGGAATCTGTATTACAGGAGATATTATCTCTGAAAGAAATAAAAAATTCGTAGAAAAAAACGGAATACCGTTAATTACCAAACCGTTCGGAATTGACGAACTCATACAGTTGGTAAATCAGGTTACAGGGGGGGGTATAGAAAATGCAGAAATCGCGTATTCTTATCGTTGATGATGATATCGGAATAATTAAGTCGGTCAGAGCTAATCTTCAGGTGAACGGCTGTGAAGTGTTTACCGCTATGGATGGAGTAGAAGCTCTTCAAATTGTTGAGAGAGAAATGCCTGATTTGATTATCCTGGATATTTCGATGCCGAGAATGGACGGCCTTCAAGTTTGTTCTGAGATTCGTAAATGGTCTCAGATTCCCATCATAATCCTTAGTGCCAGACATGACGTCGATGAGAAAGCTCAGTGTCTGAATTCCGGAGCGGATGACTATATTACGAAACCTTTTGGTATAAAAGAACTCATAGCCAGAGTACGGGCTGTTCTGAGAAGAACCAAAGAAGTCATGACTAATCCTGGAGTTTCTCAGTTTTCCAGCGGCGAACTGAATATAAATTTTGCTGAAAGAAAAGTGACGGTTGCTGACAGCGAAATTAAACTGACACCGACCGAATACAATCTGCTTCAGGAACTATCCCTGAATAAAGGAAAAGTCTTTTCTCATGCAACCTTGCTTGGCCGCATCTGGGGACCTGAATACGCTGATGAGAGGGAATACCTGAGAGTGTTTATTGGACGGTTGAGGAAAAAGATTGAACCTGATCCCAATAACCCTCGATTTATTGTTACTGTGTCCGGTGTAGGCTATCAATTCAGATCGAGCAGTAACTGACAATAATCTGACTATTCGTTAAAACAGGGCGAGAG
>CAYSQK010000201.1:0-3906 GCA_964433075.1 uncultured Dehalococcoidales bacterium | reverse complement strand
GTTCAACTCTTCCGCGAATCTGTGCAACTTTTTCCAGAGTTTCGACTGCTTTCTTTACGCCGAAGCAAAAACCTGTTCTGGCTGCTTTCCGGACTACATATTTCACTTTTTTGTTTTCTCCATCGAATAAAAACCCTGGTACTCTTCAGGCAGTATTTCAGCTATTTTACTCATGATGAAATCTGTTAATTCTTCAAGGTTTTTCTTTTTACCTTGTGTTGAACTCGCAGGCAGCTTGAATGGTATGCCGTATTTTATGATGATATGTGGTCTGTGAAAGATAAATTTCCAGTCAGACATTTTCTCGGTTCCGGTAATAGCGACCGGTAAAATGGGGACATCATTTCTTGACGCAATCAATGCTGAACCGGGTTGCGCTTCCTGGAGCCGGGCATCTTTACTTCGGTGTGATTCGGGAAACATGACAAGTATCATGCCGTTTTTCAGGACACTTTCAGCATGGCGTATCGCTTTTCTGTCGACCTGCCCCCGATGAACCGGGAAGGCTCCGAGTCCGAAGACAATATAGCTGAGAATCCGATTGCGGAAGAGTTCTCCTTTTGCCATGAAAATGGCATTCCGCTTGAGCGTCACACTGACGAGCGGCGGGTCCGAATTGTTAAGGTGATTGGCGACGATGAGCACCGGCCCGGTTTTGGGAACATTTTCAAGCCCTTCAACTTTTAAACGGGTTACCACGTTGAGGTAAAAAAGAATAGCCCATCGGCATATGTAGTAATACCAGCGTATCATCAAGCCCTCTTATGACATTCGTGTCTTTGATATTATAGTCCCAATAGTGGCGGCTCGACAAACAACGCGATATCGATACCCGTTTTTGTCAGCGATCGGTTCAGTCCGTCTTTTCAGACTAGAGAATCAAGTTTAGTAAAGAACCGACTCCCAGAGACGCAACAATCATTATTGCCGATGATTTGAGAAGGTCTTTTACCCCGAGTTCTCTTGCCAGGACGATAAAGGTGGCAATGCAGGGGAAAAACATTGCCAGGACGACGCTCCCGATAACGAGTTGATTTGCCGTCAGGGAAAGAGGCGCCATCATTCCCAGTGCAACGTCTTTTCTGAGAAAACCTATGATAATAGCGGTAACAGCTTCCTTGGGTAACCCGAGAAGCCCGGTTATAACCGGAGCTGTAAAGTCGGCAATAGCATCGAATACTCCGAAATAGTAAAGTATATTGATAATAATTACGGCGATAAGGACCAGTGGAATAGCTTCTTTGAAGAATCCGGAAATTCTCATCCACAATTTCTGGAATACGATTTTTAGAGGCGGCAGCCGGTAGTGCGGGATTTCAATCAGCAATTCGGGACTTTCACCCTTTGAAAGCTTGTTGATGATGAATCCTAGTATTATCCAGACAAGAAACAGTGTTCCGTATACCATGGCCACGTATTGAAATCCATGCACTCCGAGAAGTCCGACGATCATTGCCTGGAGTGAAGCGCAGGGTATAGCGATGGATACCAGGGTTGCGGTGATGAACCGCTCTCTCTTACTCTCCAGAATTCTCGTGGCAAGAATAGCCGGTACGTTACATCCCATGCCAAGCATGCTGGGGATAATGGCATAGCCGTGAAGGCCGATGCGGTGCATGACCGTATCCATCAGTACCGCCAGTCTGGGAAGATACCCGGTGTCTTCGAGGATGCCAAGTACGAGATAAAAGGAAGCAATATACGGCAATACCATAGCAAACGGGACATATAGTCCGGTTGTGAGAACCCCGAATGATTCAACGAAGTCGATACTGTCCGTTGTGATGCTGCCCAGCAGGATATCATGTAAAAAACCATCATTACCGAGAATCTCACCCAGTTTCAGTAATGGAGGAGCAATTACATAATCAAAGACAGGGTCGAAGATATACTTGATAAGACTTTCTCCTATCAGGCGTACCAGGAAGAAAGACCCGCCGAGTATGGCGATTGCCATCAGTGTGCCGGGTATCGGTCTGACACTGGCATCAGCCAGTCTTTCTCGCCATGTGTGGTGGCGGTGCGTAACCGTCTGTACCTGGCTGATGATATTGCCGATAGTTACCCATCGTTCGTCGTTCGACCGCTGAGGATGGTCGGGGATAACTGCTTTATCAAGGCTCTCGCCCAGCTCCTTGATGCCCTGGCCTGAAACAGCAACGGTCGGAATGACGGGAACACCCAGCAGTTCACCCAGTTTTTCAAGGTCGATGTTGATGCCGAGGTGTTTCGTATCATCCCACATGTTCAGAGCGATAATCATCGGGATATGCTGTTCGAGCAGTTGTAACGTGAGATTGAGGTTTCTTTCAAGATTGGTGGCATCGATGACATTGATTACCATGTCACCTGTTTTTACCATTTCTGCGGCAACCCGTTCGGCATCACTGGTGGGCTCGAGAGTGTATGTTCCCGGAACATCAATTATTTCCGAGGTTTCGCTGCCGTGTTTGAAATATCCTTTTGTATAGCCGACGGTGCTGCCGGGATAATTTGAAGCGATTACTTTTGTGCCGGTCAGGCGCGAAAAAATAACGCTTTTTCCAACGTTGGGGTTGCCCATCAAGAGTATTTTCATGTACGTTAGTCCAGTTCTACGAATATTTTGTTCGCCATACCGTATCCGAGCGCAATGCGCGTTTGACCTGACTGAATAGTTATCGGTCCTCTCAAGAGCATTGAACTGATTTTTGTGACAGTTTGCCCTTGTCTGATACCAAGAGCGGAAAGTCGCGAGGCTATCCCGGGACCTCCCTGAATGCTGGTAATTTTTCCGCTCTGACCGGATTTCATTCTACTCACCGGAACCTCGTTGCCTTCCGGCACGGCAGAGTTTCTCTTTCTGAATCTCATGTTATTCTCTATTCTCAATCTTGATTTTCTCAGGCGTATCGATGCTTTTTTTACAATCTGCACAATAACCGGTCATGCGTATTTCGGTATTAATTATTTCGAACCCTTTTTCACGACTGACTTCTTTCATCATACGAGCCGCGGCCGCGGTTTCAAATTCAACAACTTTACCGCACTTGAGACAGACGAAATGATGATGGTCCCGTGAATCCTTGATTTCATAGTGGTGGTGAGTTTCATCGAGGTGGAGTTCCTCAATGAGACCCAGTTCTTTCAACGTCTGAAGGGTACGGTACACCGTTGAAAGGCTGAGTCGGGGGTTCTTTTTTCTGGCTGTCTGGTATACATCATCAGCATCCATATGGCCTTTGCCTTTACGGATAATTTCCAGAATGAGCTCTCTCTGCTGCGTGTTCCGCAATCCAACGGAATTTAAGAGATCCTTACTGGGAATTCTCGGCTGAATATGGTTCACCGTCATCATTGTTCCCCCCGGTTGAATGAGCTATTTGCTAATGGGAATTATTTGCAACTAGAAAAAGTATAATATATGCGGGAATCTTTCGTCAAGAGGAAAATAAAAAAATTTTAACAGGAATGTTTCACAGAAATGAACACGAAATAAAACAACTCGACCCTGGAACATCGAGTGCTGACTCAATCGTTCGACAGGGCAGTGCCGTTAGCGTATGATAACTCTCTGGTTGTTTCGTAATTCGGTTACTGTGCCTATGACTCGTGCGTCATGAATCCCGGTAAGCATTTGTTCCGCGTTATCAGGCGCACAGAAAACCGTCATGCCGATGCCCATGTTAAACACATGATACATCTCCATTAAATCGATATTCCCTCGTGTTTGAATCAGGTTGAATATCGGGAGAACCGACCATTTCGATGAGTCGAATTCGGCAGTCACTCCTTCCGGTAAAATACGGGGGACATTATCGAGTAACCCGCCGCCGGTAATGTGAGCCATGCCTTTGATGAACGGAAGGAAAGGTTTCAGGACATTGTAGTAACAGCGGTGAGGCTCCAGGAGTTCTTCGCCAAGGG